>JBEPVU010000009.1:0-15679 GCA_041690855.1 Gammaproteobacteria bacterium
AATAATGGCCTATTAAAACGGTGGATTACGGCCTGCGGCCTAATCCACCCTACCTAAAAATAGGCAGATTAATCTGCTGCTTGCAAATCCTTAATCAGCGCCGCTAAAAAGCGCGCCGCTTCGCCGCCGGTGACAGCGCGGTGATCAAAGCTTAAGGAAAGTGGAATAATACGATGAATTTCAGGCTTGCTATTATGCGCAACCACTGCTTCGCGGATACGGCCGGTGGCAATAATCGCGACCGTGGGCGGCACAATAATCGGGCTAGCGTATTTACCAGCAAACGTGCCCACGTTGGATAACACAATGGTAGCGCCTTTTAAATCGTCCTGCGGAACAGTACGCGTTTTAACTTGTTCTTTAAAAATATTTATTTTTTCTCGCCATTGGGCGGGCGTTTGTTGGTCGGCTGCTTTAATAACCGGCACAAATAACCCTTCCGGCGCATCCATCGCTAACCCTATATTAACCGATTCCTGCCATTGCCTCGTCATGGTTTTGCCATAGTAATAAGTATTTAAGCCTGGTTCTGCTTTGCAGGCTGCAATCACTGCGCGCACCATTCTGGCTGTTACATCCATACCCGCAGACCAGGCATGAATATCAGCATCATCGACTAATAATACCGGCACTACTTCGCTATGGGATTGTGTCATGGTAATCGCCATGGCGCGGCGCACACCACGTAAAGGTTCGCCGCCTGTTATTTCATCAGAGGCAATTGCAACATTTACGTGCTTGGCCGCCTGTTCCACATCAGCTACTGTAATTTGCTGATTAAGTCCGCTGGGCGTTATCTGATTTAAATCAACATTTAATTTTTTTGCGAGCGCACGCACGGCCGGAATAGCTTTAACCCCCGTATTCACAGCCGCCGCTGGTTTAATGCCCGTAGCGGATTCTTGAATTACTGTATCGCCGACTTGTAAGTTGCCGACCACCGTACTTTTCGCTGCCGTATCTTCACCATCGGCAAATTCTACTAACGGTGCGCCCGTATTAATGACATCACCCGCTTTACCCTGTAATTTAATAATACGTCCGCTGCGTGGGGCAGGTACGTCTACCACTGCTTTAGCCGTTTCCATCGCAACAATGGGTTGATCGACTTTAACGTCGTCGCCTTCTTTAACATACCATTCGCGTATTTCCGCATCGGGCAAGCCTTCACCCAAATCTGGTAAATAAAATATTTTCATGCAAACTCCAACGTTTGTTGTACGGCATTTAAAATGCGATTTTCATTGGGTAAATAATAGTGTTCCAGTTTGAGATACGGCACAACGGTATCATAACCGGTTACCCGCAGAACGGGTGCGTGTAAATTTAATAACGCTTTTTCACTGATTTGCGCGGCAATTTCAGCGCCGACACCGCCGGTTTTAGCGGCTTCATGGATAATCACACAGCGGCCAGTTTTCATAACGGACGCTAAAATAGTTTCAATATCTAACGGTTTAATAGTCGCAACATCGATCACTTCCGCACTCACACCTTGCACGGCTAACGTTTTTGCCGCCTGTAGCGTTTCATGCAGCATAGCGCCCCAGCTCACTAAGGTGATATCGCTGCCTTCGCGTAAAATAAAACATTGATCGAGCGGCAATGCCTCGCCATTATCCGGCACTTCCTGTTTCACCAAGCGATATAAACGGCTGGGTTCTAAAAAAATAACGGGATCGGGATCACGAATAGCAGCCAGTAATAAACCATACGCTCTTGCCGGGGAGGAAGGAATAACAACACGCAATCCTGGTATGTGCGCATAAATGGCTTCTGTGCTTTCAGAATGATGTTCGGGCGCGTGAATGCCCGCGCCATAAGGTGTACGAACCACCATTGGACACGTCAAACGGCCGCGGGTGCGATTACGCAGACGCGAGGCATGATTAATGATTTGATCTAAAGCGGGATACGTAAATCCCATAAATTGAATTTCAGCGACCGGTTTTAAACCTTGCGCTGCCATACCGATAGCAATACCGGCAATCATGGATTCCGCCAAGGGCGTATCTAATACGCGATCAGCGCCAAATTTTTCTAATAATCCTACTGTGGCGCGAAACACACCGCCGTTCACGCCAATGTCTTCACCTAAAATCACCACGTCTTTATCCGCTTGCATTTCATAGGCTAATGCCTGTGTCACCGCTTCAATTAAGGTAATTTCAGCCATGGTGAGGTCCTCCGCCTAATTTGGCCTCAGCAATCGCTTGTTCCCGTTGCTCGATTAAATCATGCGGCAATTTCGCATAGAGATAATCAAACATATCCGTAGGTAAGGGCGGCGGCAGAGTAACATAGTCTTGCACGGCTTGTTCTACTTGCACGCTGCATTCTGTCTGCCATTGTTTTTCCTGCGCTTCCGACCAGGCATTTTGTTGCAGTAAATAATGACGCAGGCGTGCAATCGGTTCTAAGTCCCAGGCTTTTTTTAATGCTTCTTTATCACGATAACGATTTGCATCATCGGCTGTCGTATGATCATGCAGGCGATAAGTGATGGCTTCAATTAATGTGGGGCCGCCGCCTGCGCGGGCCCTTTCCAGCGCTTGTTCCATCATATAACGTACGGCGATCACATCATTACCATCGACTTGTTCACCGGTAAAACCACCAGCCAACGCTTTTTGCGCCAGGGTTTCGCAGTGCGTCTGCGCACTGCGCGGCACTGAAATTGCCCATTGATTATTATTGATGACAAAAACGAGCGGCAATTGCCAAACACCCGCTAAATTAACGGCCTCATAAAAATCGCCTTGCGAGGTTGCGCCATCACCGCATACCGCCACGGCAACACGCGGTTGCCGGCGAATTTTAAACGCCGTGGCAATGCCAGCGGCGTGTAAAGATTGCGTACCGATTGGCACACAAAAAGGAAAATCTTCACGATTTTCTTTAAAGCAATTGGCGCGTTCATCGCCCCCCCAGTACGCTAAAACTTCAGACATACTGACACCGCGCTGAAACTGCGTACCACACTCACGATAATAGGGACAAAATACATCTTCTTTACGCATGGCATGGCCAATCCCAACGGAGATGGCTTCCTGCCCTAAGCTGGAAGGATACGTCCCCATTTTACCGGTACGCTGCAAAGCCACCGCTTTGGCGTCAAATACGCGCGTTAACACCATCTTGCGATAGAGTTCTACTAAAATATTTAAATCCTGAGCAAAAGCAGGTAATGCCTGCGTAGGTTTACCGTGTTGATCCAGAAATTCGGTATATTCGATATTGAAAGAAGCTACTCGTGTCATATATTTTTTCTATTACTATTTTTTAAAGCCGTTCTGCCGCAATAGCGTCGACAATTTCACTGGTTGGTTTTTTCTCATGCGCGGCGCGTTCAAATATTGTCAGCAATTGATCGCCAATTCGCAGAATATGCTGTTCTGCTTCCGCATGGGAATTATTGTAATACTCAGCGTAAGCATGAATTAATCCGCCGGCGTTAATCAAATAATCAGGCGCGTATAAAATACCGCGTTCATGCAATAAGCGGCCATCCTGTGGTTCGCCTAATTGATTATTAGCCGAACCCGCTACGATAGATGTTTTTAAACGTGGAATGGTTTTTTCAGTTAAAATACCGCCAACCGCACAAGGCGAAAATACATCGCAATTGACTTCATAGATTTCATCGACAGCAACGGTCTGCACCTGAAACTCATCTACACAACGCTGTAAATTTTCCGAAGATTTATCGCACATCGTAATACGTGCGCCTAATGCTTTTAATTCTTTGGCTAATAAATAACCTACGTGGCCAGCGCCTTGAATCGCCACATGGATATTTTCCAGCGTGGTTTTATTGAGCTTAAATTTAACGGCGGCTTGAATGCCTACCAATACGCCAGTCGCCGTAAAAGGCGCCGGGTTGCCATTATGCTTGGAAATAGTGGTAACGTAAGATGTCTGCGTATTGATAACATCCATATCCAACATATCTGTGCCGCTATCAATAGCAGTGATATAACGTCCACCCAGTTCGTCCACGAAACGGCCGAAGGCTTCAAAAAGGGTAGTTCTATCTTTAATTTCTTTCGGTTTTATAATAACCGCTTTACCACCGCCAAAGGCGAGATTAGAAATCGCCGCTTTATAACTCATGCCGCGCGCCAGCCGTAACACATCCCGTATCGCTTCCGCGGTAGAATCATATTCCATTAAACGACAACCACCCAACGCAGGGCCTCGTTTAGTGCTATGAATAGCAATCAAGGCGCATAACCCTGTTTTTTCATCTAATTTAATATGCAAATCACCAAAACCAAGATTTTCTGCGTAAGTTAATAGTTCATCTTGAAATGTAGTATTCATAAAATGATGAGCCCCCTTTTTTCTGAGATTTATACCCCATTTCCCCGCCTCAGCGTAGCAGAAAACGCGCAGATGTAAATAGACATTAAGACTAGGAATACTATTTTTGCCTATACTTTAATGTATTGTTGCGGCTATAATATTTTTTTACCTGCAATAAATTTATTCTGTTACTTTATGCAGACGGATGCTTTGCAGGAAATCGCCAAATCAGCACGCAATCCTTATAAGGGTGATTTCAAACTTGGCCTATTCCCCACACTGGCTTCTTATTTATTGCCTCATATTATACCAGCTCTGATAAAAAAATTTCCTGACATTACTTTTTATTTAGTTGAAGAAAAAACGGCGGTTCTCAATGAACAACTTAAACAGGGCAAGCTGGATGCAGCTATTTTAGCGCTGCCGATAGATGAAGCTGGTTTTGCCGTACTTTCCTTATTTAAAGAAGATTTTTTATTAGCGGTTCCTGCCCAACATACCTTGGCCAAGCGCAAAATACTTAAGCAAATGGATTTAACCGATCAGACTTTGCTCTTGTTGGAAGAAGGGCATTGCCTGCGTGAACAAGCGCTGCTGGTATGCCAACATACCAGAGCAGCCGAAGCAAAAAGTTTTCAAGCGACTAGTTTAGAAACTTTACGTTATATGGTTGCTGCTGGCACCGGCATTACTTTAATACCGCGGCTTGCCTGCAGACCGCATAAAAAAATTATTTATCTGCCATTTGCAACGCCAAAACCAAGCCGCACCCTTGGCCTGGTTTACCGTGCTGCGAATCCTAGAAAAATATTGCTAACTGAAATGGTTACACTCATTTGCTTTTTTGTAAAAAAGCCGCTAACAATTCCGCCAAAACAGAGTTATCTTTATAAAGTTTCTGTAAACTGGCGCTTAAGCTACTATAATATTTGATCATTTTAGAAGGTGATGTCGCGCTTTTATTAAAAAGCGCTATCAATAATGTAAGCGCTGTTGCCTCTGTCGATACCTGAATATTGCTTGTGTTAATATATTTTTCTAAACATTCAATTAATGTGTTTTTCTGCTCTAGCGTGAATTGATCAATCTTCAGACAATATTGAAATAAATAGCTTAGCTGCTCTTTTTCTTCAAAACTGGCAAGTAATTTCCATTGAGTCAAGTAAGTCGATTTATAAAAACTTTTTGAAACCAACGCTGTATTCTTTAAAGTTGCAGCATCCAAAAAACTAAAAATATAATACTGAATATCTAATGGTAATGCTTCTAACAACATACTATACCTCTTTTCTGATAGAATAAAATTAAGTGAATTTTTCGAAACTATTATGTAGATACTTACGAAATTAAGTAAAATTTATTGTTTTAATCGTTTCGATAAATTTTATTTATTGAATACGCCAAGTGGCCTTGTGATAGCAATTCTGCCGAAAGACAGTATAATCAAGCTCAGCTTTTTCAAGAGGGCATGCCATGCGGCGTTATAATTTATTACAACCTTTATGGTTAGCCTTTTATTCAAAATCCCTTTATCGGGACGTGCGTCAGCATTGGCAGGGATTCGTATTTGTTTATCTGATCTTTCTGGTAGCGCTCTGCTATTTACCTGCTGCTTATCGTGCTTATCAGCATAGCAATCACTTTTTTATTTATCCTTTTTTTGTCTTGCTTTATTTTATTCAGGGTATTTTAGAAGGGTTTATTTACGCAGCATTTGCTAAGCTTTTTCTTAGAACGCATTTATCTTATCCCGTATTAGTCAGGCTGGCCATTGTCGCTATCACACCTGAATTTATTATCGTCAGTGTATTAAATGCCTGTGCGATTGTTATTCCTTACAAGTGGATTTTCTATTTTGCATTGGGTATGGGATATTTGTTTTTTGCGATAGAGGCGAATAAGGCTGAAAAAATATAAAGGGGTTAGCAGGAATTGCTGAAATTTATCTATCTTTCTAGACATTATCCACAATACAGGTTAGATTTACTGACAACTCATTAAAGTAATTCTTGATACCATACCTATGAATGAAACAGCCACCTTGCCAATTTGGGTCCTTCTACTCTTTTGTATAGCCCTTGTTGCCTGTATTACGCTTGTTTATACGCGTGGTAACTGGCGTACCAGTTTATTATTTACTGGCCTGGCTACTTTCGTAGTCTTGAGTATCAGTGGTATTGACGCCTGGAGCGCCTATCTCAAAACCCATTTTGTGGGGCAATTTGATCAACTGGGCATTCCCTTCCGGGAAGCAGGCCCTGGCTGGACATTATTGCCGGCAAGCTGGCCATTATGGCTAGTGCCTACCTTTATTTTTGCTATTATTGCGGCAGGATTAGGTTGGTGGCTATGCCTGCGTCTGAATAATGCCGTGCCAAAAAACACATCAACTGAAACACTCACAATTCCTGTTGAAATCATCCCCCCTGCCGCTGTAGCCCCGCCTATGGCCGAACAACTACCCACTGCGCCTGCATTTGTGTCTTCTATGCAGAAAAATCTTGCCAGCCGGCTAGAGCTGGAATCCCTTAAGCACGATTTAGCAACCACTAAAGATAAACTAGCCACCGCCATTGAAATTGCCGAAGAACAAGTCGATAAAAACCAGGATCTAGAAATTCAACTGGCGCAATTAGAAGAAGAACATGAAGAAGCCACTACCGATTTACAAGATAAAATCACAGCGCTTGAATTAGAAATCAGCGCCAAAGAAGCACAAAACGATGAATTAACCTCGCTGGCGTTACAGCAGGCGGAGGAATTAGCAAAATTAAAAGAAGAACTCGAAAATAGATAGTGTACGTTTTGATAAAAAAGCTATTTTACAAGCCCGCTGAATAATATATTAAATTTTACAATATATTGTTGTTTTTTTCAATATTTAATCTATAATTTAAATATAAGCTTTGTGGAGATTTAATATGGGCATTGCTGTTAATTTAGATAATGAACTAGTAAATATAGCGCGCTCCTATTCTGGCGCTGAGAGCCGTTCAGTACCTAAACAAATTGAACACTGGGCAAAGCTAGGGCGCATTGCCGAAGAAAACCCTGACCTTAGCTACAGCGCCATTAAAGAAATTTTATTAGGACTTGAAGATGTGAAGATGGGTAATGTGCAGGAGTACAACCCAGACTCGCTATGAAAATTCTACAAACGAATACATTCATGCGTGCAGTTAAAAAGCTGCATCGCAATCAAGTTCCTGCACTTAAAGACGCTATTGAAGTCATTAAACAGAATCCTTTAATGGGTGAGTTAAAAAAAGGAGATTTAGCTGGTATTCGAGTTTATAAAATCTATATTTTGCGTCAATTAATATTAATTGCCTACCTCTTTGATGAAAAAGCAAATGAGTTAACGCTACTTTCATTTGCACCCCATGAAAATTTTTATGATGCGCTCAAAAAGCAGTTAAAAGATTAACGATTACTATTCGTGACACTTACTAATACGCAGGAAATATCTTTCCAGGATTTAAAATAGCATTCGGATCAAATACTTCTTTAATCTGCCGCATAATATTTAATGTATTCGCATCAATCGCTTTAGCCATAAAATCGCGCTTTTCAATACCAATACCATGCTCGCCGGATAACGTGCCATTTAACGCCAATACACTATCAAATATTTCGGCTAAGCATTGTTCAGCGCCCTGGCGTTGTTGCGCATCATTTGAATCGATTAATAAATTAATATGAATATTGCCATTGCCCGCATGACCAAAATTAACAATATTAATGTGATATTTTTCTGATAGCGTATTTAATTTTTCAATCAACAAAGGGACATGGGCAACCGGCACTACGACATCTTCATTAATTTTTCCGGGCGCCAGGGTGCGCAGGGCAGGGGACAATGCTTTGCGGGCGTCCCATAATTGTTCAGCCTCCGCGGCATCGGCAGCAATTTTTATTTCCAATAAATCAGTTTGTAAAGCAGCCTGCTCAATTTTTCTGGCAGCCGCGGGTAATTCTGTTGCCAGCCCATCAATTTCAATTAGCAATAACGCACCTGCCTGCGCAGGCAAATCAACGCCTTGCGCACGAATTAATGCAATCGCTTTCGCATCGATAAATTCTAACGAACAAGGCACCACAGGCTGCGCCATAATACGGGCAACAGCCTCCGCGGCGGCGGCAATATGGCGATACACCGCACGAATCGTTTGTTTAGCTTCCGGCAAAGGCGTTAATTTTAAAGTCGCCTCTGTAATAATCGCCAATGTACCTTCCGAGCCGATCAACAAGCGAGTGAGGTCATAACCCGTTGCGCCTTTAGTAGTGGCAGACCCTGTATGAATAATCTCACCCCCACCGGTTACAGCAGTTAACGCCAGCGTATTTTCCCGTGCCGCCCCATATTTTATCGCCCGCGGCCCTGCCGCATTATAAGCCAGATTACCACCCACCGTACAAAAAGCCGCGCTACTCGGATCGGGCGCCCAAAAAAACCCATGTTGCGCCGCCAATGTCTGCACTGTCTGATTCAACACCCCCGGTTCAACCACCATCAATCGATTCGCCGGATCCACTTTAACAACCTGCTGCATACGCTCACAACTCAACACTAACCCGCCCATCACTGGCACGGCGCCCCCAGGCGTACCCGTCCCACGCCCTCGCGCCGTTAAAGGAACTTTATGTTGATTACACAGCGAAATAACTTTTTGAATTTGCAACGTATTTTCAGCAAACACCACTACTTCCGGATGCCCCTGCCGCCGGCTATTATCATACCCATACGCCAGACATTCAGCCGGATCGGTTAAGATATTTTTCTCGCCAATAGCTTGAATGAGTGTTTGAATAAAGGCTTGCATAAGTAATTTATTGCCCAAACAACTGCTGATCAATCAAATCGCAAAAACAATGAATGATTAACAAATGTGTTTCCTGAATCCGCGCCGTAACCTGTGCGGGTACACGCACTTCCACATCATCATTATCCAGCAATGCCGCCAGGGCGCCACCTTCACGGCCGGTTAAAGCCACCACCAGCATGCCCCGATCATGCGCAGCCCGCACAGCCTGATTAATACTGGCTGAATTACCGCTGGTAGAAATCGCCAGCAAAACATCACCTGCCTGACCTAAAGCCCGTACCTGCCTGGCAAACACCTCATCATAATGATAATCATTAGCCACCGACGTTAAAATAGAACTATCCGTTGTCAACGCAATGGCTGGCAACCCTGGCCGTTCCATCTCAAAACGATTGACTAACTCCGCCGCAAAATGCTGTGCATCCGCCGCCGAACCCCCATTGCCACAACATAAAATCTTATGGCCTGCCAATAAACAACGCACCATCGTTTCACTGGCATGGGCAATAACCGTGCCTAAAGTATCGGCGGCCGTAATTTTAGTTTGAATACTGTCGGTAAAATGTTGCTGAATACGAAGCAGAAGATCCATATATTAACCTTAGCTATAATGTTCAGGCTAATTTAAAGACTTTTTGCGCAAGAAGCAATTAAGCTATCGATGATTTGATGTTAGAACTCTTGCATTCTTTTACCGTTATTTAGCGATTTAACATGCAGACGCATTGTGGTATATGACAGATTGGTCGTGCCTAATATCGCTTGCTACGGTAACCTGGATGCAAGAGCCCTGGCATCAAATCACTTTTTCCGCCTATCACAATTAATAATATACGCAGTTTATTATTGATTTGTTATCGGCCGTTGGATGTTTAAATTGTCAGGTAATTGATAATTACCCTGTAGTGCATTTTCAGGTGTGATGACTCTATATACCAATCGCCATTGAAAATGCGAATAGCAAAATGATTTTAGGATAAATAACTGTGGCATAAGAAAGCCTTTCGGCTTTTGCAGGCTACTTACTTATTTAATGATTGGGAGAATAAGTCTGCTGAAAATTTCGATCCATCTCAGCGTACTGAGAAATCTAACCAATTAAAATATAATGCTTAGAACAGTTGCTGAATGATGGTTAGCATATCGCTTATTTGTGATAGCGGAATAAAATGAACATGGCAATTTTCTATGATTGCATCACCTATAAAATCTTTAGTAATAAAAATGCCTTCCTTAGGTTGATACGCTTGAAGAAAAGAACGAAAACCGCGCGTAACCTTTGGTTCTTTTATAGAGCGATATTTTACTTCTATCGGTAAAATATCCCGATTGTTTTTATGTAAAATAAAATCCACTTCTGCGCCCGATTTTGTGCGCCAGAAATTAATATTAAAATCTTTAAAATGCTGTGTTTGTAATTTATAAATTTCCTGAAAAATAAAGCTTTGAATTAATAAACCATTATCCGTGCGTTGCTCCAGCACGGCAAAATTCTTTAGCGCCTGATTACGAAAGCCATTATCGATAAAATAATAAATTGGATTTGAGGTTATTTCAGTGCGCTTATTGCCTACAAAAGGTTTTATCGCTTGCAAAGTATAGGTTTTCTCTAAAATAGATAAATAATTTTGAACAGTTATTACACTAATACCGCAATCCGTTGCTAATTGATTGTAATTAACGAGTTGGCCTGAACTATGCGCTATTAAACCAACTAATTTTTCTAATATATCAGGTTTGCCTATTTTTAAAAATTCAACAATATCTCGCGTAATGTAATCACTATAAAGTTGCTTTAATAAAATAGCTTTTTTCTGTGTCTGGACAATTTGGGGATAGCAACCAAAAATGATAAGATCAAGAGGATTAGCTTTCGCTGTTTCTTTGAAACTCATCGGGAGAATGATTGATTCGAGATGCCGTCCGGTCAGATGTTCCTGTACCTTACTTTTAATTTCTAATTGCGAAGAACCTGATGCCAGCAATTTGACAGGTAATTTTAAATCTGCAATCGCTTTCATTAATAAACCAGGATTTTCCAGCCGCTGCACTTCATCCAGAAATAAAATAGGTGACGCTAATTTTAAATGTTGAATAATGGCTGGGATAATGCGTGGCGAACTAATTTCCTGGCGGATTTCTGGAAAATCACAGTTCAAATACAAAAGTGTATTAAAGCGTTTTTCTTCTATCAATTTAGCGCACAAAAATTTTCCCAGCGTTGTTTTACCCGCCTGACGCGGCCCCACTAAGACCGTCCATAGCGTGTCCCATTCTTGTGCCAGTAATTGTGTAGTCTGGACACGGGGCAGATAATGGGTGAAATCGAGCAGAGGCGCCTGGGGGTTACTTAACCAGGGATTTAGCTGATAGATGGTTTCTAAAAAGGCGATTTTCATACTTTAACCCTACTTATTTTTAATACACTAAATATTAGTAGGGTTAATTACTAATTTCAAGCCCGTTTAAACGTCCAAATTGGATACGCCAGTGCGTTTTCTTCTATAAAATCGGTTTTATTTACTTTCTTCCCTGACTATAATAAATATATACTACTGCCACTTAGATTTTGCGCATTATTCCTTCCCCCTTCAAGGGGGAGGAGATTAAAAAATGTAAATCCTAAGTGAGTACAGTACATAACATCGTACTATTTTAACTTCGCACGGTGAAACCATGAAAGCAAAAGCACTCGCTGATTATCATAAAGATTTTTATGCCTGGGCATTACATAGCGCAGCTTTAATAAGGCAAGGCAAATTGTCTAGCCTGGATTTTGAACATATTGCTGATGAAATCGAAAGCATGGGTAAAAGTGATAAGCGAGAATTAATCAATCGTTTCGCCGTGTTATTGGCACATTTGCTTAAATGGCAATTTCAACCAGAAAGACGCAGTAATAGCTGGAAATACACGATTGAAGAACAGCGTGATGAAGTTTTAGATTTACTGGAAGATAGCCCCAGCTTGAAATATGAATTAAATCAGAAATTAGAACGCGCTTATAAAAAAGCGGTATTATTAGCAGCAACCCATACTGGCATGAGTAAAAATGCTTTTCCTGAAAGCTGTCCATTTTCTTTAGAAAAATCACTGGATGATGAATTCTTCCCTGAATAATGACAGATTGGCCGTGCCTAATAGCGTGAAATAAAAAATGCTAAAATCGAAAACTAATAATAATTCTATATCTGAACAGTTAAAAGCGCTTGAGCAGTATAATCCCGATGATTTAATAAAAATAGTAAAAGGTTTACCGTTAGAGATACAGGCAGCATTAGTCGTTCGGCTAGCTGACGGCACCACTATGTTTGGAAAAACATTTTATGACCAGGTTTCAACTGACGCTAGAAATGGAGAGACGCGTTACACTGTTCAAGTACATCCTTATCCATGGGCGGCAGCAGGCGCCTCTAATGTTATTATTTATCGCAATCAATTCGGCTCGCTTTCCGTAAAATATCTGCTATTTTAGGCGTCTCACCGGAAGAATATCTGAAAAAATTGGGTATTGAAATTAATAATTTGCCTGGTAATAATTTAGAAGAAAAAACTGAAAATTTCAATGCATTAGCTTCATTGGGTAAATATGCTCAACTTTATTATGAAAAACTAATTGAGGTGTGCATTGCTTTGACTCATCAGAGAATTGATAGCCCATTGTCAATAGAACAGCTTATAAAGATTGCAGAAGAATGACCAGACATAAGAAAAGATCTGATTGCAAGTGGCTTAAAATTGTTACCTCTGCCACGTTCTCACTCACAAGATTCTAGAGATGCAATGCAAAATCCGAAACCTATCTTGGCTAGGCTTATACAATTCTTTCCAAGACAACTTTCAACCTTCGGGCAGGGAGAAGGGTTTCTCAAGCAAGGGATAACCTTACAGTTAACAAATTAATTTAAACATCCAAATTGGACACCGCCAGCGCGTTTTCTTCTATAAAAGCACGGCGTGGATCAACTTGATCACCCATTAAAGTAGTGAATATCTGATCAGCGGAAATAGCGTCTTCAATGTTGACTCTTAATAGACGCCGGGTGGCCGGATCCATGGTGGTTTCCCATAATTGGTTCGGGTTCATTTCACCTAAGCCTTTATAACGTTGAATGACCTGGCCACGTCTGGCTTCTTCTGTTAACCAATTATACGCTTCTTTGAAAGTTTTGATTGCTTGACGGCGTTCACCGCGTTGTATGTAAGCGTCTTCTTTTAATAAACCTAATAATTTATCGCTTAATTCTAAGATAGTATGATATTCCGCTGAGCTGAAAAATTCTGGTGATAATACATAGCGGTGTTCTATGCCATGCACAATCATTTGCAGGGTAGGCAAGAAACGGCCTTGATTTTCAGTGACGCTGGCTTGATAACGCGTACCGTTCATGGTTTGCTGCGTTAACCGTGTCAGTAATTGTTGTGTCCACTGAGTAATCGTTTCCTGTTGTGTTAATTGCTCGGCACGCAAACTGCGCAAGTTGATTAATTCTTCCAGCACCACCAGCGGATAACGGCGCGTCAAGCGCTGAATGGCCTGTTTAGCTATACGGTAATGCTGTACGAGATTTTCTAACCCTACGCCACGAATGGGCGCTTCATGAGCGCCAGGCTGTAATAGCGTATCTTCTAACGCCACCTGCACCAAATAATTTTCTAACGCAGCATCGTCTTTTAAATATTGTTCCTGTTTGCCTTTTTTAATTTTATATAAAGGTGGTTGCGCAATATAAATATGGCCACGCTCAACCAGCACACGCATCTGCCGATAAAATAAAGTCAGTAATAAAGTACGGATATGTGAGCCGTCGACATCGGCGTCGGTCATAATAATAATCCGATGATAACGTAATTTATCGGCGTTAAATTCTTCCGGGCCAATGCCGCAGCCTAAGGCCGTAATTAACGTGCCGATTTCTTCTGACGATAACATTTTATCAAACTGCGCTTTTTCTACGTTCAGGATTTTGCCGCGCAACGGCAAAATCGCCTGGAATTTACGATCGCGGCCTTGTTTAGCGGAGCCGCCTGCCGAATCACCTTCCACTAAATATAATTCAGAATTAGCCGGATCACTTTCCTGACAATCCGCTAATTTACCTGGCAATCCTGCAATATCCAGCGCACTTTTACGGCGCGTCATTTCGCGTGCTTTCCTGGCCGCTTCGCGGGCGCGGGCGGCATCAACAATTTTATTAACAATCGCTTTCGCTTCCTGCGGATTTTCCAGCAGATATTCCTGTAGTTTGGCTGCCATCAGCGATTCAACCACTGGCTTTACTTCAGAAGAAACTAATTTATCTTTGGTTTGTGAAGAGAATTTGGGGTCTGGCACTTTGACGGACAACACCGCTGTTAAGCCTTCGCGTGAATCATCACCAGTCGCGCTAATTTTAAATTTTTTGAAATAACCTTCCTGCTCCATATAATTATTTAACGTACGGGTGAGGGCGCTGCGGAAACCAATTAAGTGCGTACCGCCGTCTCGTTGTGGAATATTATTGGTGTAACAAAATAAATTTTCTTGAAAGGTATCGTTCCACTGTAATCCCATTTCAGTGATAATGCCGTCTTTTTCAGCGCTGAAATGAAATATTTTTGTATGGACTACACTTTTATTGCGATTTAAAAAATCGACGAAGGCTTTGATGCCGCCATTGTACTGGAATAATTCTTCTTTGCCATCGCCATCCACCACGCGTTCATCTTTCAGGAAAATCGAAACGCCGGAATTTAAGAAAGCCAGCTCGCGTAAGCGTTTGGCTAAAATATCGTAATGAAAGTCGTTATTGTTTTTGAAAATTTCTTTGCACGGATAAAAGCGGATTTCAGTGCCGCGTTCTGTGGTTTCGCCGGCAACCGCTAATGGCGCGGCGGGTTCGCCCAGGTGATAAGTCTGTTCGTGAATTTTGCCTTCGCGGCAAATTTTTAAGAGTAATTTTTCGGACAATGCGTTCACGACTGAAACACCTACACCGTGTAATCCGCCGGACACTTTATAGGAGTTGCTATCAAATTTACCGCCCGCATGAAGTATCGTCATGATAACTTCGGCGGCAGAACGGCCTTCTTCGTGATGAATGTCTACGGGGATGCCACGGCCATTATCTTTGACACTGACAGAACCATCGGCATGAATGGTCACGATAATATGCGTACAATGGCCAGCCAGGGATTCATCGATAGAGTTATCAACCACCTCGAATACCATATGGTGCAAACCACTACCATCATCGGTATCGCCAATATACATGCCAGGCCGTTTACGGACGGCATCCAGACCTTTAAGAACTTTAATATTAGAAGAGTCGTATACAGCGGCAGCCGTATCGGTAGCCATGGTGGTGGTTTCGATGTCCATAATTTCTGTGTAAAATAGTTAAATAAATAGTAGGTTATTGTAACAAAATTCTAGCTTTTGCGCTTGTTTTTTTAGCATTTTAAAAGTATAAGGAATTAATTCATATGACAACAGAAAAAGATTCTTTACAACGGTTTTTATTCATAGAGGCGCAGATTTGTTTATATTTTTTTCGCTTGAATAGAGG
>JBEPVU010000010.1:0-15376 GCA_041690855.1 Gammaproteobacteria bacterium
CTAATATACAAGGCTTTTTAACGCAATCTGCTAATGGTTGTCAGGCCCTTTATTTTGCGGATCAAAAAGGAAATTATTACACTCCTATTTTATTTGATGCCGAAGGTAATAATCTCGCTTACCGTTATCGCGAAAAATATATGCGTTTTCAAACCATCAGCAGCAGAGGCGACGGAATCCTGCAACAAGTATCACCTGATATACATCATATGCTTTTTATTTTTATTGACCCTGATGATCCGGCAGGTCCTAAAGTTTATCAATTATTAAAACCTTATGTAGATAGGGGAAAACTGGCTATCAAATGGTTTTTAATCGCTAATAAACCCTCTAGCTTGAAAAAAGCAGACATGATTTATCAGCAAGCAATCTATACGACTGATCTCGGCTGGCATGTTCGTGTTATTACCAAACCTGACTTTAATCTTGCTAAAAATTGGCTGCATTATAATGATAAAAATCAGACAGGAGGCATGCAGCAATATCCCTCCATTCCGTGGGCAGCTATTAATATGGGTAGTCATCCAGGGCAATATTACGCACAGATACAATCCGATACCCAACTTGCTAAAACATTTGCGGCTAAAGCAGCACCTATTCTGATTTACCGGGATAAAGATGGCACGACACGTTACTTAACTCAATTACCCGATGGAACAGGCTTAGATAATTTTATCAATGCGCTACGCCCTCCATTAAGCTGCCCAGATTAACTGCATTCTCACGCACAAGCTCTCTCTCATAACCGCATTTTCTATAAAAGCCACGCGCTTGAAATTTGAATTGCAGTCAGATTGGCGCTAGAAAATAGCTAAACTTATAATGTATCAGGACTAATAATATGATAAAGAGAAACCAGTTTATTAAAAACCGCTTGATTATTCATTTCATTTTCAAGCAAATTAATAATTAATTGCTGAATTTCTACTGATAAAGATAAATTTTTAAGCTGTCTGCTGATTTCAATCAGATTAAAAAATACTTCCTGTAGACTACTTGCGGCAATGATCGCCTGAATAAACGGTTCGAGTTGGGGGTTTCCAATAATTTCAGTTTCTTTACCCATAACGGCACCTCAGGAAGAGAATAAAATTGAAATTCTTTTACCTTAATGTACCAGAAAATTTAATGGATGAAATGAACCAATGGAGATATGGGAGATAATATTGTAGTGCTATTTTCCGCTTTCAAACTGCGGAAAATAGCATCACGTTGTTTTCAGCTTTACTGATAAATTAGATTACCAGCCGCCTCGACCGCCGCCACCGCTGCTACGGTTACCGCCGCCGCCGCCAAAGCCACCACGACCACCGCCGCCGCCACTACGGCCACGACCGCCACTATCGCTATCACGATCGCGCTGGGGTTGTGCTTCATTTACAGTAATCTTACGACCACCCTGTTCGCTGTCATGCAATTGTTTGATTGCCTGTTGTGCTTCACTAGCACTAGACATCTCTACAAAGCCAAATCCTTTACTGCGTCCGCTGTCGCGATCGGTAATAACCTTAGCTGAGTCAACAGTACCGGCTCCTGCAAAAAGCTTTGCTAATTCTGCATCATCAAAGCTATAAGGAAGGCCGCCCACATATAATTTCTTATTCATAACACATTCTCATAAAGATAGATAAATAAAACCGCACTAGAAATCAACCGTTTAAACAGACTGCTAAAACCGCGAAACTCCTAGGTGGCATTCAAAGGCACAGGCAGATTATAGCAGTATGTGAGAAAAGATAATAGATGCAAATACCCTTCTTTAAAAACTATTTTTCCAGGTACGCATAGCCGCAAATACCTCTATCGGATCATTTAACGTCTTCTTCGCATAAGATTCAACGGATTTGATCACTTCCGGCACATCGCACCGCAAAAACGGGTTGGTTGCTTGCTCCTGGCACAGTGTTGCAGGGACGGTGGGCAAATGGTTCCTCCGCAATTGCTCTACTGCCTCAATTCTGGCGATTAACGCTTGATTATCAGGCTCAACCAGCCTGGCAAACTGCAAATTTGCCAGCGTATATTCGTGTCCACAGTAAATTAAAGTGTCATCAGGATAGGCAGCAATCCGATTTAATGTTTGATACATCTGCGCAGGCGTGCCTTCAAAAATCCTGCCGCATCCTCCCGTAAATAACGTATCGCCACAAAACAAAACACCTTCGCCATAATAGGCAATGTGTTCTAATGTATGTCCTGGAATAGCCATTACGGTAAATAATTTTCCAAAACCGTCTAGTATTACTGCATCGTTTTCTTTAACAGGATGATCGAGTTTTACTATTTCTGAGGCAGCCGGCCCAAAAACAGGCACAGGATATTTTTGCACAATTTCAGCAATGCCATTGCAATGATCCCAATGTTTATGCGTAATTAAAATACCGGCCAGTTTAAATTTTTCGTGCGTAAAAAATTCTATAACAGGCGCAGCATCGCCTGGATCTATTACAATAGCGCGTTGTGTATTTGGGTTTATAATGACCCAGATATAATTATCTTTAAAAGCGCGCAATGGAATAATGTTCATTATTAACTTACCAGTGCAGGATTATTCATAATAATAATCGCCGCATTTAACGCCGGCAAATATTCTTTTAAATCTTCCGAAGCATCAGTCGATCGCGCTAATGTCCACGCATTGCGGGAGCCGGTTTGATTCATTAATTGCTGCGTTCTATCTTCCCCAACTTCATAAGCAATTAACGCCAGGTTCCAATCCTTAAATTGATTATAAAGATTGCTTAAATAACTTAGCGCTGCTTTCGTAGATAACACAGCATTTAAACGATCGTCTCTATTATCATTGATGACTAAACCATAGCGATGCGCCGTTGCTGGAACAATTTGCCAGACGCCTGCGGCCGATACAATATTTTTACTGGCGTCTAAATTTTTATAGCCCGATTCTGTTAATGGCAATGCTAATAAATCCTTGGGCATATTGCGCTTTTGCAATTGATTTTCAATCATAGGCTTATAGTGATTCATTTTCTGCAAAGCGGTTTGATAATATATTTTTGCTTTAGGATCGTTACGAATGCTATTAAGCTGCGATAACACTTCCGGCGTTGCCGCTATTTGAATACTGTTATTGTTATTAATAATTTGTACCATTGCTTTTAATTGCACCATCGAAAGATTATCAGCCGTATTAGCGCCATTTAATGCAAAAGCGGTGGTGATTGAACTTAAAACCAGCAATAATCCCGCTAATAATGAAAATAGGGTTTTATGCGCCGTGGTACGATATTGAAATAACATGTTAATTCTCCTATATAAATTTGAATGTGAATTTTTTTTCTTCAAGCCCAGCAAACTGACAACCTGCTGTACAGAGTGATTAAATAAGGCGTTCTTTGCAGTTTCCAGCAAACATTCGCCGTAAATAACCGCAGAGGTATTTTTGCGCTGAACAATAGCTTCATCGCAGGCAAATTCCTGTAATTCATTAAACCAGCGCAACCATAACCCGATAAAGGGATTAATAAAACACGTGATTTTTAGTGCTATTAATAGATATAACCAGCCCGTATCCTGCTGACGAATATGTTGTAATTCATGCGCAACGGCTAATTTAAAATGAGCAGGTTTTTCAATATATTGACGGGGTATTAATACATATGCTTTTCGTAAAAACACAAAGCAGCACGGTATGCTGATATTTTCATTTAATAACAGCGTGACTTGTCCTGATTTACGAATTTGATAACTCTGCTTAACCCATTGCTTTAAACAAAAAAGATGTTTCAATTGAACAATACAACTGATACCTGCGATAACACACAATAATACTGTCATAATAATAGCAACATCAGGCCAACCCATAATCGCCGATTGAACATTAGCTGTAGTTACTGGCAACACACTTGAATAATTAAGTATTTGATCAGCCGCCTGTCTGACAAAAGGCTGAAACAAACCTCTCGTCTGCGTATGCAAAGTCATCCAGCTTAAAAAAACTGGCATTAACCAGAAAGCTATTATTGTGAACAGCAAGGTAAAACGCGCCAGTTTTAATGGCTGCTGATAGCACCGCTGCCATCCCAGGCCATATTGCAGCACGCCTCTGGCAACGAGATAGCTGATGGCAAGCGCCATATTAAAGAATAGATAAGACAATAAGTGATTCATTCATCCTCCAGCGCTTTCTTTTTCTCATTCAACAGCCGTTCAATCGCTTCGATCTCGCCTTTAGACAGCGGCTCTTTGGTGATTAACTGCGTTACTAGCTCCACCGGCTTACCGGCATAAACATTGTGTACCAGCTTGTCCATCGTCTGCCTGGCATAAAGCCGTTTACTCAGCTTAGGTTTATAAATATGCCGACGCCCCTCTTTGCGGATGGTGACGATCTCTTTTTGTTGCAGGATACGCAGAATGGTAGAAACAGAGGTATAGGCAAGATCACGCTGATCAGCCAGTTGCGCCAGGATATCATGCACCGTACCTTCGCCCAGGCGCCACAGAATCTCCATAAACTCCTGCTCAACCGTTGTTAATTTAATTGATTTCATAAAAATATAAGCTTTTTCCGATAAATTAGATATTTTTTATAACTAAAAAATTAGTAGATGTCAACTAAATTTTTAGTTAATGCCTGCCTGAAAACCTCTCCTCAAGCACCCATAGGTTTAAATATAAATCTAGCGCAAACAGTTTTCACCTCTCCCCCCGGGAGAGGTCGACGCAAAGCGGCGGGTGAGGGAGCTCTTATCAGCATGCAATTCATTATTGAAGAAAGCGGTATTAATTCCCCTCACCCGCCCAGGCTAGGCCTGGTCGGCCTCTCCCGCTGGAGAGGCGAAAAAAAGAGCGCTTGAAAAAACTTTAATCAAAGGGTTGCAATTGTAAAAAATTTGTCATACCCTACGCGCCTTGCAATTATGCAAACAAGCAATTTTCACGAGGTATATCACCGAAAAATCTTTCTCTCGTTAATTAGGAGGCGGCCATGGCAGACATTACTGCAAAAAACATCAAAACAGCCGATGGCTTAAGCTTAACAATAGCGATTCATAATGAATCTCTAACTAAGCGCGAAACAACATTGAGCCTTCCAGAGATCATGCAGCAAGTAGATGATTCCTGGGCTTTCCTTAAGAGTAAGGTTATTGACGGTGCGCAAAAAGACCCTTCGCTTATTAAAAAAGCGATTCCCTATTTAATCTATTTCCGTGACCGAAAAATTCAAGAGCTACGTCTCATCATTGAAGAAAATGCCGGATTAAAAGATATACTGAGCGCTAAATTGGCAGAATTAAATGAGCAAATTAAAACCTTAATAAAACTTGCTGGCACGCTCACTGCTACCTATCGTATTACAACAGCTAATCCTAAGCTGAATGATTTATTACAAGCTGATCCTTGCTATGAGGAAGAAGCTGCACAATTTTTAAATGACAATACACCAGACAACGATGAATTTGATGAAGCAATTGAATTCTCAGCATCTGATGAAAATATCATAGTTACACAAGAAGATACTGAAGAATTTGAATCAGATAATTTAGACACTGATGAATCTCTTGAATTAGATTCCGAACAGACAGAAGAAGATACTTCCGAAATAAATTCTGATTCAGAAAAAGAATCAGATGAGGTAAACGACCTGGTGGAAGCTCAGGATGATGAACAATTAAAAACAGACAAGAACGATACTGAATTTGAAGAAATTCACGAAAGGAATGATATTGATACTGAAGAACAACTAGAAGTGACCTCCAAAGAAGAAGAGGAACAAGAAGAACTTGATTCTGAAGAAGATCTTGATGAGGAAGAAGAAGAGGAACTTGATGAGGTCGACGTTGAAGAAGAATTCGAGGAAGAAGAATTTGAAGAAAACGAAACAGTGGTAGAAAGAGAAAACGTCACAAATGATAATGATGATGAAGTCGAACCATTTTATCACTCTGAAACATCTGACCTTGATACAGATGAAACCGCTAATGCTTCTGAAGAAAGTGGCTTTATAAAATTTGATGAAAACAAAAAAATTGACAATGCCAATTTATATGGCAAATTTGGGCTTTTTTCCCAACCTAAACTTGCCGCTCAATTAACCAACAATCTTACGGTAGAAAATAATAATTTTCGTACGTTTAGGCTAACAGCCTCCGCCGCCTAGAACAGTAAAAATAAACTTTTTTTAACCAATAGCCATCTCCACCCCCGTGGAGATGCGTTCGTGTTTTATCCCCGTCAAAATAAATAAACATATTTTTAAAATAAATATGGACATTTAATATGAAAAAGCATAGAATTTATTATTCTTTAAAGAATTAAAGGATATTAAAAGCCTCTAAACTCCACTTTTTTATGCAAACAATATGTTAATACTCACACGTCATCCCAAACAAAAAATCATCATCAATAACAATATTGAGATTGTTGTTTTAAAAACCAAAGGCAAACAAGTCAAACTAGGCATTATCGCCCCTAGAGAGATTCTGGTTTATCGAGAGGAAATTTTTCCACACTCTATCGAAACCGGCTTACCTAATGCTTTACTTTGCCTACAATCATCTCAAAACGACTAATATCTTAAAAAATATTAGCCAGCATACATTATATGAAGTATTTCAAGTATTGTTCGAATTACTCGGCAAAATACCTTTTTCCTTGATATTTTGCCAATTTGTATATACAATTTAATATGAAAATTACATGTGACCCAAACAAAAGAGCCAAAACGCTTAGCGAGCGCGGCTTAGATTTTATGGACGCCGCTTGAGTTTTTGAGGATGAAGTTTACGAGCTTGAAGACATCCGTAAGGATTATGGAGAGCAACGTATGATAGCAGTAGGCTATTTAGCTCAACGCATGGTGATTATTGGGTATATTCAGCGTGGTAAAGCCAAACACATATTTTCTATGAGAAAAGCCAATGAACGCGAAATTAAAAAGTATCAAGAGCGATTTAAAAAAGGTGGATAAGCATACAATTCAATCAAATGAGTATGATGAACTGCCAGAATTAACTGATGCGATGTTTGATCGCGCAGTTTATAAAGTAGGCGGAGTTGCAAAACCAGCACCTAGACGGCGTGGCTTTCAAAAAACACCAACCAAAGTAGCATTGCAATTAAGACTACCTCGTGAAGTGGTTGATTACTTCAAAGAAGAAGGCACGGGATGGCAAACAAGAATTGGGGAGGCGCTAAAAATTTGGATTAAGCATCATCCTCATACAAGCTGAAGAATGAAAATAAAATTTAATCAAGCCTCCCCATACTTCTCCCGCTGCGCCACCCAGCGCCGGACTAATTTTTCAACGCGATCAGGAAATTGCTGCAAAATAACGTCAGCCGCCTGCTGCACTTTAGGCAGCAAGTGATTGTCGCGCAATAAATCAGCGACTTTTAATTCCATTAAACCCGATTGTTTAGCGCCTAATACTTCCCCTGGCCCGCGCAATTCTAAATCGCGTTTAGCAATCGCAAAACCATCGTTAGTTTTGCGCATAATGGCCAAACGCTCTCTCGCCAATTGCGATAATCGATCATGCTGATATAACAACACACAATAACTGGCCACTGAACCACGCCCTACCCGCCCGCGTAATTGATGCAATTGCGCTAAACCTAAACGTTCCGCATTTTCAATGACCATCAAACTGGCATTCGGCACATCAACACCCACTTCAATTACTGTGGTAGCCACTAATAAATCAATTTCCGCTGCTTTAAAGGCAGCCATAATGGCCTCTTTTTCCGCTGATTTCATACGCCCATGCACTAAACCAATTTTCACTGCGGGTAAAAATTCTGTTAATTGCACCACCGTTGTTTCAGCCGCCTGACATTGCAATACCTCTGATTCTTCTATCAATGGACAAACCCAATAAATCTGCCGTTGCTCGCGGCATGCTTCCTGCACACGGGCTACCACTTCATGCCGACGCTGATCGGAAATAATCACAGTCTGGATCGGCTTGCGCCCCGGCGGTAATTCATCAATCACAGAATAATCTAAATCGGCATAGGCTGTCATGGCTAAAGTGCGCGGAATCGGCGTAGCTGTCATAATTAATTGATGTGGATAAAGTCCTTCAATAAAACCTTTTTCACGCAGCGCTAAACGCTGGTGTACGCCAAAACGATGTTGCTCATCAATGACAGTCAAACCTAAGCGCGCAAATTTAACATCCGCTTGAAATAAAGCATGTGTACCTACAATCACTTGCGCAACACCCGATGCTACTTTTTCCAGCATTGCATTACGCGCTTTGCCTTTTAATTTACCGGCTAACCAGGCGATTGAAATGCCTGATGGCTGCAGCCATTTACAAAAATTCTGATAATGCTGTTCTGCTAATAATTCTGTCGGCGCCATTAATACGCCTTGATAATTATTTTCCACCGCCTGCAAAATCGCTAACGCCGCTACAATCGTTTTGCCTGATCCCACATCACCTTGCACCAGACGCAACATGGGTTGGGATTGCTTTAAATCCTGTTTAACCTCGTGCAAAACCCGTTGCTGAGCGCCGGTTAATGTAAATGGCAATGAATTAATTAAAGCGGCGGTTAATTGATTTTTTTCAACTAACACGGGCGCTTGATTAACCTGTAAATTCTGCCGCAAGCGGCGCAGGCTTAAATGATGGGCTAATAATTCTTCAAACGCTAAACGCTGCTGTGCCGGATGTACGCCTTCCAATAATTGGTTAACCGGCGCATCTGGCGGCGGCCGATGCACATAACGCAACGCCTGCACAAGATCAGGTAAACGAATTGCCGCTAAAATCTCCGCCGGCAGATATTCCGGCAATCTGCCTGCTGCCAGCAAAGTCAAAGCCTGATCAGTTAATTGACGCCAATGGCGTTGACTAATGCCTTCGGTGGTTGAATAAATCGGCGTTAAACAATCTTGCGGCTGCGGTGGTGTCTGTGGCGTAACAAGTTGATACTCCGGATGTATCATCTCAAATTGCCCCGCCCATCCGCGTACCTCGCCAAAGCAACGCAGTAAAGTACCTTTGGCTAATTGACGCTGCTGACCGGGCGTAAAATGAAAAAACCGCAACGTTAAATGCCCCGTACCGTCCCACAGCCGCACCAGCAAAGAAGGCCGACGTGTCCGGCTCACTTCCGCCAGTTCAACCATTCCCTCAATCATCACCTGATCGCCCTGCCGCAGCCGCCCCAACGGCGTTATCCGCGTACGATCCTGATAACGAAACGGCAAATGAAACAGGACATCCTGTACCGTATTAACGCCATACGCCACCAACTGCTCAAACAAGCGCGGCCCTACTCCACCCAAATCGCGGCAGGACAATCGCGCTAAATCAACAGTTATTGCTTTCGTTTCCAAGGCTAATCAGTTAGTATTTAAGAAATAAATTATTCTACAGTCAAACAATAATGGCTAACATACTTATTTTACACGGCCCTAATTTAAACCTGCTCGGCAAGCGCGAAACCCGCCATTACGGCGCTGCCAGTCTGCCAGCCACTAATACCCATCTTATCACATTAGGAACCCACTTAGGCCACACCATTCACACACTGCAAAGCAATGCCGAACACGAACTCATCAATCGTATTCACACTGCACTGAGCGATGGCACACATTTTATTATTTTTAATCCCGGCGCTTTTACCCACACCAGCATTGCATTGCGCGATGCACTGCTAGCCGTTAATATTCCCTTCATCGAAATGCATATATCCAATGTAAATGCACGCGAACCCTTTCGCCGGCATTCGTATTTTTCAGATATTGCACTCGGAACCATTACAGGCCTGGGCACCCAAGGTTATGAACTTGCTTTAAGAGCGGCAATTCACTATCTTGAAGCCGATGCCACTAAAAAGAAACCCAAATAACCTCTTGATAAGGTAGACAAAACCCATGGATATTCAGAAAATTAAGCAATTAATTGAACTGATCGATAGCACCGGCGTTGCTGAAATTGAAATTACAGAAGGCGATACTTCTGTACGCATCAGCCGCCAAGGCGCCGCTCATATGACACCTGTTATTATGCAACAGGCGCCTATGGCATCAGCGCAACTACCCGTACAACAGCAGCAACCTGCTAACCCTGCCGCTCCCCCGAGTGAACCTGTTACGGGGCATACCGTACGTTCGCCGATGGTAGGCACTGTTTATCTTGCTGCTTCGCCCACTGCAAAACCCTTTGTTGAAATCGGTCAGACCGTTAAAACAGGTGATATATTATGTATTGTTGAAGCCATGAAAATGATGAACCAGATTGAAGCCGATAAAGCCGGCGTTATAAAAGCTCGCTTAATAGACAATGCTTCACCGGTTGAATTTGATCAGCCTTTGTTTGTGATTGAGTAGTATCAAATTATTCCTTCCCCCTGAAAGGGGGAGGAAATTAATTAAATATGATCTAACTAAATGTAGTATCACTTAGAATAACCAGGACACTTATGCTTAACAAAGTCGTCATCGCCAATCGCGGCGAAATTGCCTTAAGAATATTACGGGCTTGTAAAGAACTCGGCATTAAAACCGTAGCGATTCATTCCAATGCCGATCGTGATCTCATGCACGTTAAACTGGCTGATGAAACGGTCTGTATCGGCCCACACACTGCCAGTGAAAGTTATTTAAATATTCCCGCCATTATCAGCGCCGCTGAAATAACAGATGCGATTGCAATTCATCCTGGTTATGGCTTTCTCTCAGAAAACGCCGACTTTGCCGAACGCGTGGAAGAAAGCGGTTTTATATTTATCGGCCCACGCCCGGAAAATATCCGCGTTATGGGCGATAAAGTATCGGCCATCGCCGCTATGAAAAAAACAGGCATTCCCTGCGTACCCGGTTCTGATGGCCCCTTAGGCGATGATCCACAGGCAAATTTAACCATCGCCAGAAAAATCGGCTATCCAGTGATCATTAAAGCCGCCGGCGGCGGTGGCGGCCGCGGTATTCGCGTGGTGCACAGTGAAGCCGCTTTAATAAACGCTATCGCCTTAACACGCGCCGAAGCCGGCGTCGCTTTTAAAAACGATAGCGTTTATTTAGAAAAATTTTTAGAAACACCGCGCCATATTGAAATTCAAGTATTAGGCGATGGCCAGGGTAATGCTATTCATTTAGGCGAGCGGGATTGCTCCATGCAACGCCGCCATCAAAAAGTGATCGAAGAAGCGCCTGCACCCGGCATTAGCGATAAACAACGTCAAGCGATTGGTAAATTGTGCGCAAAAGCCTGTCGTGAAATGAAATACCGCGGCGCTGGCACTATGGAATTTTTATATCAGGACGGCGAATTTTATTTTATTGAAATGAATACGCGTATACAGGTTGAACATCCCGTCACCGAAATGATCACCGGCATTGATTTAATCAAAGCACAATTATTAATTGCCGCCGGTGAACCTTTAAAAATTGAACAATCCGATGTGCAATTCCGCGGCCACGCGATTGAATGCCGCATCAACGCCGAAGATCCGCACACGTTTATTCCTTCACCCGGCACGATTTCTTTATACCATCCACCAGGCGGCCCTGGTATTCGGATGGATTCCCATATTTACACCAGCTACCGCGTCCCACCCTACTATGATTCTCTGTTAGGCAAACTGATTGCTTACGGCGAAACCCGCGAAGTTGCCTTAGCGCGTATGCGTAATGCGTTAGATGAAATCGTAGTCGAAGGCATCAAAACCAATATTCCCATGCACCACACTATTATGCGCGATGCCAATTTTGTGGCAGGCGGCACTAATATTCATTATCTGGAAGAAAAATTGATGGGCTAGTAGTTTTTCATGCCTCAACAGGTCATTACTTAAAATGAGTAAAAGTCTTTATAATCACTCCATAAATCAGGAGGAACCATGAAAGTCTTTTATCATAAAATAGTCATCATTATCAGCCTGTTGTTTATTCCTTTGATAGTTTTTGCGGCGGAACTCGCCACCGTTAACGCGCCCGCTGACAACACCCTCATTAAGCCGCAACATCTGCAACCGGGTGATACGGTTGCGTTAATTTCCTCGGCGTCCCGCGTGCCTGAAGATCAGCAAATTCAATTTGCGGCTGAACGTATGCAGGCATTAGGTTTAAAAGTAAAATATGGCAAATATATTTTTAACCGTGAAGGTTATTTTGCCGGTACCGATGCCGAACGCGCGGCCGATGTTAATGCGATGTTTAAAGATCCCTCCGTCAAAGCGATTATAGAATTACGCGGCGGTTGGGGCAGCGATCGCATTCTGCCCTATCTGGATTACCGCACTATTAAAGAAAATCCCAAAATTATAATGGGTTTCAGCGATATCACCGCCTTATTATTAGCCATCCACACTAAAACTGGCTTAGTCACCTTTCACGGCCCAGTTGGTATCGAACCCTGGCCAGCCTTTACCACACAATATGTTAAAAGTGTTTTATTTAACGGTGATAAAGCTATTTTTCAAAATCCAGCCGATCCCGAAGATGATCTTATTCAAACACAAAACCGCATTCAAACCATTACCAGTGGCAAAGCAACAGGACGCCTTTTAGGCGGTAATCTCACTGTGCTAACATCTATGGCCGGTTCAAACTATTTGCCGCAATGGCACGGCGCTATTTTATTTGTTGAAGATGTTGATGAAAGCGTTTACCAGATTGACCGTATGTTAACGCAATTAAAACTCGCTGGTGTACTTGATCATATCGCTGGTTTTATTTTTGGCCAATGTACCGATTGCACCGTGGGAGACGGCACTACTTCCTATGGTTCACTCACCTTAATGCAAGTATTAAAGCAGCATATCCAGCCTTTACATATTCCGGCTTATTATGGCGCCATGATCGGCCATACTGCAAAAAACTTTACGTTGCCAGAAGGCACGCAAGTGCAAATGGATGCTGATAAAGGTACTATCACAATGTTAGAACCTGCTGTGAGATAACCAATGCCCTGGCTGCAATGTTATGAGTGCGATACTAAACTTAACCGATCTGGCAAAGCAAGATATGTTTAGGTTTTAATTTCTTTATTTTTGGCGACAATTAATCTGTCCAGAAACTCCCATACTGCCTCAGTATTCTGCAAACAGTAATTAGCAAAGGTAGGCCTGTAATAATTAGCGACCAGAATGCTAACGCCAAAATTGCTCACCAGATTAAATGCAGGTTCATCCGTTACATCATCGCCGATATAAACAAGCGATACATTTTCTTTATCCACATTTAAAGTTTGCGTCAACCATCCAATCGCTTTTCCTGTATCCCAATCAATATTAGGCCTTATTTCAAAAACCTTTTTAGCATAATGTTTGCTTAGATATACAGAATTTTTAACAATAGCATTTACTACTGCCTCAATCTTTTTAACCAATACTTTTTCAACCAGACGAAAATGTATAGATAATGATATTTTTTTATGCTCAATAAAAATACCTTTAATATTTGCCAGACTTGTTGTCAATTCTTGATAAGCATTATTGATTTTGGCAATAAATTCTTCTCCCTTCTGAAAAAAAATATTCTGTGGTTGCGGCCATCTAATCTCATAACCGTGGTTACAAATATAATAGATATTATCAAGCCCTATCAAATTAATCTGCTCTTGTAGCGTGCGGCCGCTGACAACAATAACAGAATACAACTGACTTAATTGAGCAAGTCGATATTTTTTATTTTCAGATAAAAGAGATAAAGAAGGCACTGAAGCAATAGGCGCTAATGTTCCATCATAATCCAATATCAATATAATCTGCTTTTTCAGTATATTCTGCGTTAAATTTTCCCAATTTTCTAAAGCACATGGCAAACGACTATTCATTTTCTTGCATATTATCCATTATAAATTTGATTTATTCTAAAATTATTTATTATTCATTGCAATATAAAATTTGCCATGAGATAATCAACCTATGCTCTGGCTACAATTAAAAATTCAAACAACGCGTGAATATGTCGATGTTATAAGTGCGATGCTAAATTTATTTGGCGCTAAATCGGTTACATTGCTGGATGCCGCTGATCAACCTCTTTTAGAACCTGCGCCGGGCGAAACACCGATCTGGCAAAGCGATTGGATAGTCGGATTATTCGATCAACCTATCGATATTGAACAAGTCAAACAATTTTTAATTGCACAATATGGCAATCAGGCATTATTAAATTATTTCAGCGAACCCTTAGCAGATGCCGACTGGGAACGCGCCTGGCTGGCAAATTTTCAACCGATGCATTTTGGCAATCATTTATGGATTTGTCCTAGCGCTTATGAACCGCCTGATCCTGAAGCCATTAATATTATACTCGATCCCGGTTTAGCTTTTGGCACCGGCACACACCCTACTACCGCTTTATGTTTAGAATGGCTGGCGCAACATCCACCCCGTAATCAAATGGTAGTGGATTATGGCTGCGGTTCAGGCATTTTAGCGATTGCGGCCTTAAAACTAGGCGCTGCGGCAGTATGGGCGATTGATTATGATGAACAGGCTTTAGAAGCCACGCAAATGAATGCAAAGCGCAATCAGATTGATTCCAGCCGTCTTAAGATTATACAACCTGAAGCATTACCTGATAGACAGATTGATCTTTTAATGGCAAACATTCTAGCTAATCCACTGATTGAATTAGCGCCAACGTTTGCAGATGGTATAAAACCTGGTGGCAAATTAATTTTATCGGGTATATTAATAGAACAAACAAAAATCGTCAGCGATGCTTATCAACTAGCCTTTACGCTTGCACCGCCCAGACAAAAAGAAGATTGGATTTTATTAGAATGTTGCCGCATTCTATTATAATAGCCTTTGCAAAGGGGAAAATAATGATCTCCCCCTTTAAAGAAGGGAGAGACTGATTAATACCGATATTTTAATAAAGCCAACCCTGCTATTAATACTGAACCACCAGCCACCATGAGTGGTGCTGTCATGTGGATATAACCCAGTGGGCCTACCAATAAACCGGATACTGTCCATGCAATGGCAACAATCGACCCTGTGACACCCATCACCCAACCCTGCCGGTCGGCACTGACAGCATTCGAGAAAATTGACAATAACATCGTATAACTGATCGCCATGGTTCCAATAACAAAGGGCGCTGCTAGCCAGACAACGGATTCATTCATTATAAGGGTAAAGAGTGTAGCTACCGCCTGCAAAGTCACGCAGATTAAAACAATACGAATGGGTTCTTTAATATATTTAATCAGCAGTTTTAATACCACTATCGTTGCAAAAGCAAATGAAACACCCAGATAACTGACGAATAAACTATTATTATCGGGGCTAAAATTAAAGCGTTCTAACAGAATCCATGGCATAGCCTGGAAATAAAGCAACCAGCCTAGCAACATAGTAAATAACACCAGAGACAGCAAAGTAAATTTTCTATCAAAAAATGCTTCTTTCAGTTGGACAAACCCACTCAATAAAT
>JBEPVU010000011.1:0-15264 GCA_041690855.1 Gammaproteobacteria bacterium
ATCAGGGGTTAATAAATGGGCGGCCTGCCACTGTTTAAAAATCGGCAGGCACGCATCGGGCAACGTAATAACCGTTGTCCATAATTGTGTTAATGACTTTGCGGCCAATGATTGCTGCTGGGTTTGCCAAAGCGCCTGCGCAGCATAACATTGTAAATCTACTCTGCCGTCAGGTTGATAATAGTTTAAAAAACGCTGCCATTGCTGTCTGGCGGCCAACGTCATTAACCATTGCGTGCGCAATCGCTCTGCTAAAGGGGTATCACTATAGGTTTTTAAAAAATAATTGACTTGCGGTTCCGCCGACAGCGTCATTTGATGATTAATATCGGCATATTGCAGATAAGGATATAAAATATATTGATGCAACTGACTGCTGAAAAATTTAAAATTAAAATAATTACCCCGCGTTAATGCTGATTTTGCCTGCAAAAAGGCCAACCGCTCCGCCGTGGCCGTTAACGAATCCGCCTGCGCTAAGCTCACGCCGGCTAATAAACAGAGGATGAAAAATAATAATCGCATAAAAGTCTGGGGTATTAGGAATTAAAAAATTATGCGCATGTTTTGACTTTTTGGCAATAAAAAGTTATTTTGTTTTAAATTAATGTCCCTTACTACAGAGTTGCATGTGTATGTCTCATATTCCTTCCCCCTTTCAGGGGGAAGGCTAGGATGGGGGTTGTTTAAATTACCCCCACCTTAATCCTCCCCCTGAAAGGGGGAGGAGACTTGTTAGATATAATTAGCGAAATATTGTACTATTTAATTTATGATTACAACCCTTCTATTAACACTTGTCCTCTGCCTTGTTTGTTTCATCGCCCTTTTCTTAATCATAAATTTACGCAAAACCGCTCAACCGCACGAGCAGTTTATCCGCCTGGAAACCCGTTGGACAGACCTGGCGCAGCAACTGAATTTATTGAATGAAAGCCGTGTGCAGGACCAGCGAGCTTCCGGCGAATTAAAAGCCCAGATACAACAGGATTTAAATGCGCATCGTCAGCAATTTGATCAACACCAGATAAACAGCTTAAAAACCCTGCAAGAGAGTCTGCAGCAAGGCATGTATGCCATTCGACAACAGTTAACGGAAACACTTAATGGCAATACGGAACTGTTAAACCAGCGTGTCGCGAAATTAACCGAAACAACCGAATCGCGGTTACGCGATATCAGCGGCCAGGTTGAACAGCGTTTATCCGAAGGTTTTGCGCAGACTACGGCTACGTTCACCGATGTCGTTAAGCGGCTGGCATTAATTGATGAAGCGCAAAAACGTATTACTGAACTATCGACCAATGTCGTTAATTTGCAGGAAATATTAGCCGACAAACGTTCACGCGGTGTTTTTGGCGAAGTGCAGTTAACCGCGTTAATTCGCAATGTACTGCCGGAAACGCATTTTTCATTACAATATACTTTTAAAAACAATAAACGCGCCGATTGCGTTTTATTTTTACCGCAACCCACCGGCACTATTGCTATCGACGCTAAATTTCCACTGGAAAATTTTCGTAAATTAGTAGATATGCACTTGCCTGATGCTGAACGTAAACAGGCGGAACAACAATTTCGCGTCGATATCCGCCGTCATATCCAAGATGTCGCCAGCAAATATATTATTCCCGGCGAAACATCTGAAGGCGCGATAATGTTTATTCCAGCGGAAGCCATTTTCGCGGAAATTCACGCGCATTATCCCGATTTAATTGAAGAAGCGCATCGCCTGCGCGTGTGGCTGGTCTCTCCTACCACCATGATGGCGATCTTAACGACGGCACGCGCTGTTTTAAAAGACGCCGCGACACGCGAGCAAGTTCATTTAATTCAAAAATACTTAGGCGAACTGGCAAAAGATTTCAACCGCTTTCAGCTACGCATGCAAAACCTAGCCAAACATATTGAACAGGCGCATGGCGATATTCAAGAGGTTAAAATCTCAGCCGATAAGATTACCACTCGTTTTGAAAAGATTGAGAAGGTTGAGCTGGAAAGCGATAAAATTATGATCGAATGAAGAAAATGCGTTTTAATTCCCCTCACCCGCCAGGCTACGCCTGGTCGACCTCTCCCGCTGGAGAGGCAAAAAGCAGGGAGCAGTAACGAATTTTAACTCTTTTTTACATGATCATTAATCCACACCGCCAATACATCACAATGGGCATGATGCATCACGGCATTTGCTGTAGAACCCAGCAATAAGCTAATGCCATGACGACCATGGCTGCCGACAATAACTAAATCAGCTTTGAGCTCATCCGCTTTATTTAAAATCATGCTCTTAGGTGATCCAATTTCAACAAATTGTTGTTGGACAGGAATATTATATTTAGCGGCAAATTTCATTAATCCTTCTTTAGCTTCTTTAAGCATTTGCTCTTCCAGATCAATGACAGTGGGATAAGCTTGTGCTACACCATAGGCATTGATATGTTCAACCGCATGAACAATACTGAGCTTTGCCCCACATTGCTTAGCCATATCGAATGCCCGCTGTGCCGTCACTTCATCACAATTAGGATGCAAATCAACTGCCAGCAGGATACTTTGATAAATAGCCATAAATGATACTCCTTATTAGTATTTAACGTTATGCCTCATATTCTACTATAGCAAAGCCTGACAAAAATGCCTACTTAAGATAAGAAGAAACGCCCTTACCTATTATCCTCTACCCCTGCCATCACGATCTCCATCCCGTTCTCGGCGACCTGTCCTTGAATCAGCTACTCTACCGCCGCGGCCTGTGCCTGAATCAGCTACTCTACCCGTGTTATCTCTAATCACTGTCAAATTCTGCCCCGTATAGCGTTCTACTTGTTTGATATGACGCATTTCCTGCGGTAATGCCAGTGAAATGGCAATGCCTGTATTGCCAGCGCGTCCGGTACGGCCAATGCGATGCACATAATCTTCGGCAAATTTGGGAAAATCATAATTAAACACATGCGTAATACCGGCAATATCAATACCGCGGGCAGCCACATCAGTAGCTACTAAAAATTGAATTTTATCTTTGCGTAATTGATCCAGCACTGCATTACGTCGGTTTTGTTTTAAATCGCCATGCAACCCAGAAGCCAGATAACCTTGATCACAAAGCTGCTTAGCTAATCTATCCGCACCATGTTTAGTGGCAGAAAAAATAATGGCTTTATAAATATTTTCACTTGTTAACAATTCACTGAATAAATGTGATTTATGTCTTGGATCTTGCGCGAGATAAATCCGCTGCTCGATCAACGCTTTTTGCTGTTGCTCTTTTGGCATTTCTAATTGCTGCGGATTATTTAACACATCACGCGCCAGGCGGGAAATACGCTGATCAATGGTTGCACTGAAAAGCAATGTTTGTCTATCAGCAGGCGTTGTTTTAATAATTTGTTTAACCGCATCAATAAATCCCATATCTAACATGCGATCGGCTTCATCTAAAATCAGCATTTCAATGCCGGATAAATTAATTTTACCCGTATCCATCAAATCCATTAAACGACCTGGTGTAGCGACAATAATATCAGGCGCGGGCGAAAGCGAAGCCAATTGTCTGCGATAAGGTACGCCGCCAATAATACTGCTAATCGAAAAGCGGATAAATTTGCCATATTGTCTAGCAGCATCCGTAATCTGATGCGCTAATTCACGCGTTGGGGTTAATACCAGAATACGCGTCTTTCTATGATTGGCGCTCTTCTCACTTAAATGATGCAACGCTGGCAGCATAAACGCCGCCGTTTTACCGGTACCCGTCCGTGCAGCAGCAATCAAATCTCTGCCTTGTAAAATAACCGGAATAGCACTTGCTTGAATGGGTGTAGCTGTTTTATAGCCGCAAACATCAATAGCCTTTAATAAAGGCGCATTTAGCCCTAGTTTCTCAAAACTCATAATAATTTCTCGCTTAAAAAGATAATAGTAAGCCGCAAAGGCTACCAGAATCTTTATAAAAGAGACGTAGGATGCTCATGCAGCTAAGAATAAGTACGCTTGTCACTCACTTAAACCTAAGTACTTATCGGAGGAAAGAGTCAGGAACAATGTTCTTTAGATATGACAGGATCGATATGCTTAAGAATGTACTTGGCGGCAATGATAACAAATTGAACAGTAAATACAAGGTTTTTAATACACTGCTCCCCTTTACAATAAAGCAATAATTATTTATTATTAAAAGCATATAAATTTTAATAGTCTTATCATATTTAACAAAGGAGTCTATCAAATTATGCCTGAAATTAGCCGGTTTTTAGGAATAGTAATCTATATGTACTTTAATGATCATAATCCCGCGCATTTTCATGTGCAATATAATGACTATAGAGCTATTATAGATATTGAGAAGTTAACAATATTAGAAGGCAATTTACCTGCCCGCATACTAGGTTTAGTCATCGAGTGGGCAGAGTTACACCAGAATGAGCTAAAACACAATTGGAACAGCTTGATAACGACAGGCAACTATGAAAAAATTTCACCATTAGCGTGAGGCATCAATTATGATTCAGGTAATAAGCGTTCGCTATATTAAACAATATCAAATTTATATAAAGTTTAACGACCAAAAAGAAGGCACCCTTGACCTTAAAGATGTTATCGCACAAGATCCTCGCCCTATTTTTAAAGCCTTAATTGATCTGCAGCAGTTTAAAAAATTTAAAGTAGCTGCCGATACAATTGTTTGGGAAAATGGCTTAGATTTGGCGCCTGAGTTTTTATATCAAAAACTACAAGATAAAAATAAATAACCTTAATTCTGGTCGGGGCGAGAGGATTTGAACCTCCGACCACCAACACCCCATGCTGGTGCGCTACCAGGCTGCGCTACGCCCCGAGAATGTTTGATTCTAGTCAGTAATGATGGCATCAGCAAGAGGCTGAGCTTTCTTATTTCTGCTCATTATTTTCAATAATCTTCTCTTTCAGCTTTTGGCTAGGATGAAAGGTCACTACACGGCGGGCGCTGACGGCGATCACTTCACCCGTGCGGGGATTACGGCCAGGGCGTTGTTTTTTATTGCGCAATTCAAAATTACCAAATCCCGCCAGCTTCACATCCTCTCCACTTTCCAATGCCAGCCGGATTTCTTCAAAAAAATGCTCCACCACCAACACCGCCTGAGCACGCTCCAAATCAGGCATTGCACTTATCAGCTTCTTAACTAAATCTAATTTCGTTAATACCATAAGCTCCTCCTCTTCCTTTTTCCTTTATTCCCGCAAGCGAATTTCAAATTGATTGACTAACGCAGCAATCACTTTTTCCATTAATACATTCACTTCTTCGTCTACTAAGGTTCTATCGGAATGCTGCAATAATAAACCAATCGCTAAACTACGTTCATCACTCTTTTGCTGCTTGTCCTGATAGACATCAAACAACCACACGTCATTCAACCATTCATTCGCACACGCTTTAATACAATCTAAAATAGCCTGGGATGAAATGGAAGCGTTGATCCAGAAAGAAATATCACGGCGGATCGCGGGGAATTTAGAAATCACTTTAAAAATCGGCAATTTTGCGGGCATCAATGCCGATAAGGGTAATTCAAAAACATAAACCGGCCCTTTCATGTCCAACGCCTGCAAAATCGCCGGATGCAATGCGCCTACATAACCCACAGCCGTACCTTTGCGCACTATTTTACTACATTGTCCCGGATGTAACGCCGGATGCTCACCGGTTTGAAAAACAAATTCTTCTAAATAACCCGTCAAAGCCAATAAAGCCTGTAAATCCGCTTTGACATCATAAAAATCCACCATTTCCGCTTTATGTCCCCACTGTTCTGGATAACGGCTGCCCATGACTAATCCGGCCAGCATGGGTTCTTGTTGCAATTCACCTGCCTGCGGCACAAAGCGTAAACCCGTTTCAAACAAACGCACCCGCATTTGCTGACGATTATAATTATATAAAGCGGCTGTTATTAATCCTGGCCACAAACTCGTGCGCATCACGGATAAATCGGCGGAAATAGGATTTAATAAACTCACCGCCGCTTGCTGCGGTTCAATTAATTGCTGTAATTTCGGCGCGACAAAACTATAATTAATCGCTTCGTAATAACCTTTATCCACTAGCAAATGACGAATACGTGATAACGCCAGCGCCTGTTCCGATTGCGGCAAAAACGCTAATTGCAATTGCGGCTGTTTTTGCGGCACGTTGTTATAACCTTTAATACGAACAAGCTCTTCGATTAAATCAGCTTCTAAGGCAATATCAAACCGATAACTCGGCGGCGTAACCTGCCAGCCCTGCGGCTGTTTTACGCATTGCATGCCTAAACGGGTTAAAATACTGTCTACTTCCTGCTCGGCAATCGTCATGCCCAATATTTTTTGAATACGTGCTTGGCGCAATAAAACGGGTTTAGGTGATGGTAAAAAAGCGTCATTCACTTTTTCCGTAATCGCGCCTGCCTGGCCGCCCACCATTTCTAATAATAATGCTGTTGCGCGTTCAAGCGCTTCATGTTGCAATTGTGGATCAACGCCACGCTCATAACGATACGCAGCATCAGTATTTAAACCATAACGGCGTGCACATCCTGCAATAGCGAGTGGATTAAAAAAAGCGCTTTCGAGAAAGATATCGGTTGTCAGCGGATCAACGGCTGAATTTAAACCACCCATCACACCTGCAATCGCTAAGGGACGGTGTTGATCGGCAATTACTAACGTTTGCTCATCTAAATCAACTGTTTGTTCATTTAATAATGTAATCATCTCACCGGCGCGCGCCTGTCGCACAATAATTTGAGGCGTTATTTTCGCTAAATCAAACGCATGTAGCGGCTGACCAGTTTCTAATAAAATATAATTTGTTACATCGACAACAGGATGTATGGATCGCAAACCGCAACGACGTAAACGCTCCTGCAGCCATAACGGTGTGGTCGCCGCTGGGTTAATACCGCGAATAACACGGCCTGCATAACGTGGACAGGCTTCAGGCGCCATAATATTAATCGCTAACTGATCAGACACCGCAACATCACATTTAATTATTTTTGGCGGCTTGATAGACGTGTTATTCAGCACTGCCACTTCACGCGCAATACCGGCAATGCTTAAACAATCGCCACGGTTTGGCGTAACGTGAATATCAATCGCAAAATCATTTAATTGCATCCACTCACGAAAATCTTGGCCTAACGGCGCATCGACTGGTAATTCCATAATGCCTTCAGAGGTTTCTTGCAAGCCCAATTCTTTTGCCGAACAAATCATCCCCTGCGAAATCACGCCTCGTAATTTCGTATTTTTAATCGTATGCCCCTGCACTTTCGCGCCATCTAACGCCACCGGCACCCATAATCCCGCTCGCACATTCGCCGCGCCGCAGACAATATTTAATGGTTCGTTTTCGCCAACATTGACCTGGCAAACTCTTAATCTATCCGCATCGGGATGCTGTTCCGCCACCAGGACTTTACCAATCACCACTTTAGAAAAATCCCCCGCCACCGGCTCTACCGATTCAATCTCCAATCCTGCCATGGTTAATTGATCGGCCAATTCATGCGCGCTTAAGGAATAATCCACCCACTCTTTTAACCACTGTTCATTGAATTTCATTTATTTTTTTCCAAAAAATTTCACCCATAATTTTCGCCTCTCCAGCGGGAGAGGCCGACCAGGCGCAGCCTGGGCGGGTGAGGGGAATTAAAAAGCCTTCTTCAATAATGAATTTTATGCTAATAACAGCTCCCTCACCTAAACCATCAAAACTGCTGCAAAAACCGCAAATCATTCTCAAAATTCAAGCGCAAATCAGGAATGCCGTAGCGCAACATCGCCAGCCGATCAATCCCCATACCAAATGCATATCCCTGATATTTTTCACTATCAATATTTACCGCAGCCAACACATTTGGATGCACCATGCCGCAACCTAAAATTTCTATCCAACCTGTTTGACTACATGTGCGGCAACCGTTGCCCTGACACATCACACATTGCATATCAACTTCCGCCGAGGGTTCTGTGAAAGGAAAATAGGCGGGACGGAAACGCGTTTTTAATCCTGGCGTTTCAAAAAAATGCTGGAGAAAATCAGCGAGCAAACCTTTTAATTCTGCAAAATTAGCCTGCTCATCAATGACCAATCCTTCCACTTGATGAAACATTGGCGTATGCCGCAAATCGGAATCGCAGCGATACACACGGCCGGGGGCAATAACGCGAATCGGCGGCTGCGTTTGTTCCATCACGCGTACCTGCACCGGCGAAGTATGCGTGCGCAGCAAATGGCCATCGCCAAAATAAAAGGTATCATGCATCGCACGTGCGGGATGATGACCAGGAATATTTAACGCTTCGAAATTATGATAATCATCTTCAATTTCCGGCCCTTCAGCGACTGCAAAACCAGCCTGATGAAAAAACAATTCGATACGTTCGCGGATTTTAGTGATGGGATGTAAACTGCCAAGACTTTGTCGGCGGCCAGCCAACGTAACATCAATACTTTCTGCCGCTAATTTCGTTTGTAATGCGACTGTCTGCAAAGCTTGCTGACGTTGATTCAGCAATGCCTGAATCTGTTGTTTAATCTGATTAACCGCCTGCCCCGCTTTCGGACGTTCTTCGGCGGACAATTGGCCTAAATTTTTCAGATAGTCGGTTAATTCGCCTTTTTTGCCTAAAATCTGCACTTTAATCTGCTCAAGCGCAGCCAAATCTTCCGCCTGCACAATCGCCTGCGCCGTACGTGCGGCAATAGCTTCTAAATCTTGTTGCATGGATGAAAACTCTCAATAAAAACATTGAGATAGAGCGTAGCATAGTGGGTGGGGATTGCCAAATGGAGGGAGAGAAAATAATTGATTGATTTAGTAAAGCAGGTTGGGCTTTGTATATTCAGCCCAACCTTGTGCTGACTTTAGCCGTTAGGAAATAATTTCCTGCGAATCGTTAAATTAGATATTTGATCAGTTGGCTTTGGCATGTTCGCTTCTTCACGAAGCTCCCTACTCACTTGATCAAGTATCCGTATTTTTTCATTATCAGTGAGCTTCAGATAATTCTCATACCCACTAGTTAACTTATCTCTTAATGCAACAAAACGATTATCTTTTTGAACTAATTTATCCGAATTAAACATAATTTCCACCTCACTAAAGAAGACCATATCTCATAATTTAAAAAAATAGCTTTTCTAAAAATTAAAAATATATCTGTTAATAAAAACTTAGCCCGGAAATAGATACCGTCTGCTAAGGACCAATCCTTAACACTCCACTATCCATAGGCTTGAAAAGCTGAAAAAACCATATCGCTGATTGCGTAATACAATCGTCTAAGCCTGGGAGGTGTGTAAGCTATAACTTACAACATGTCGCAGTATAATGAGAAATATTGTAAAAACAAGACATTTCGTAAGAAAAAGATTACAAATAAGTTTTATCTTATTATTACCATTAATGATAAAAAAACTATCAAAATACATTGAAGAATAATATAATAATTTTCATAAATATAAATAAAGAAATAAATTTAACTTATGAATATTGTTACCACTGATTTTGATACGCCCTGGAAAAATATTTTAGACCGTTATTTTCAAGCTTTTATGACACTTTGTCATCCTATTGCTGCTCAACAGATAGAATGGTCAAAAGGTTATGAATCATTAGATAAGGAATTAAACACATTATCTAAAAATGCTGAAATAGGTAATCGCTTGCTGGATAAGCTGATGAAAGTCTGGCGCCTTGATGGCATTGATTGGGTACTGGCTTTACCTAAGCCACTTGAACTAGAATATTTGCTGGAAATTGAAAAAATTGAAGAGGAAAAACACATGGCTTATATCACCTCTGCCGAACGTATTGGTATTGAGAAAGGTTTACAACAGGGATTAGAACAGGGATTGGAACAAGGATTAGAACAAGGTTTGAAACAAGGGCGAAAACAAGGATTAAAACAAGGCGAACAAGCTGCCTTAACACATCTACTAGAATGCAAATTCGGCCAGATACCTATGCGCTATCGCACCCAAATTAATCAGGCTACCACGCAGGAATTATTAAAATGGATAGCCGCCGTATTAAAAGCGCGTTCTATCGAAAAAATCTTCTCACTTTAATATATCGTATTCTTCCAACGACAACTGACGCGCTTCAGGCTCCAGCATCACGGGAATATCATCACGCACGGGAAAAGCCAGGCGATCGAATTTGCAGATAAGTTCGTGAGGGGATTTTTGGTAAATTAATTTACCTTTACATAAAGGACAGACTAGAATATCTAATAATCGTTTATCCATGCGGTTTCTCTTTTACAATTTGATCATATAAATAAATCGGTACGGCCTGCGCGGCGTCTACCCATTGCCGCTGCTCATAGGCAACAGCCGCTAATGTTGCAACATCCTGCGCATTAACATAACAGGCTGGCAGCCAGGTTTGTAAGCGCTCACCGAGCTTTTCTTTTAAAATAACATGATACGCATCCCAGCCGCTACCCGCTCCCTGCCATTCTGCCATAGTGCTTGTCAATGCGATTTCAGCCGGTGCGCAGACGCTTTCAGGTGTTTGTGGCTGCATATGTTGATTTTCATCTAATTGATAAGCCGCCCAGTAAATTTCATTAATACGGGCATCAAGCGTAGCAATAACATTCGTTACGCCATGCAAGCGAAAAGCCCCTTGAGCTAAAGCCTGCAACGTTGAAACAGGAATGACCGGCAGATCAGCCGCAAAGGCAATTCCCTGCACCACGCCTGCCGCAATGCGTAACCCTGTAAAACTGCCAGGCCCGCGGCCAAACGCGATTGCGTTTAATTTTTGTGGCGTCAGGCCTGCCTCGGCAAGCACTTGCTCAATCATCGGTAAAATTAAAGTAGTGTGCTGACGTGGCTCCACCTGGAAACGTTCGATAAGCGTATGCTGCGTTAATAAGGCCACTGAACAGGCGTCACCGGAGGTATCGATAGCAAGAATAGTCGACATGAAAATTATTTTTCGAGGTACTGTAATTTATCGTCCACCTCTTTCCATTCATCCGCATCGAGAGGTGGATCTTTGCGATGGTTGATATTCGGCCATTTTTTGGCTAATTCGGCGTTTAGCGGGAGAAAATTTTTATATTTTTCCGGCAAATCATCTTCTGAATAAATCGCATTAACAGGACATTCCGGCTCACAAAGCCCACAATCAATGCATTCATCAGGATGGATCACTAACGCATTCGGCCCTTCGTAAAAACAATCGACCGGACACACTTCCACACAATCGGTATATTTACAGCGAATACACGTTTCGGTTACTACGAATGTCATAAAAATTCACTCATATCGCTTTGTAGGTACGTCCACTGCTTACATAAAGATTTATCGCATTTAATTTAAATTCTTTATCGTACGTTCTCAATTTACGATTACTCATAACACACCTCAAAGTTAACAAAGTTTATACTCTCTGTTTCTCTTCGCTGTGTCTATTGAAGTGTAGCAAGATCAGTAGTTGTGTTGTGGTTAGTACCAACTAAGTGTTACCAGCACTTAGGGGGTATGCTCTGGCTGATTCTTTGAATCAGCCGGATTCTTAAAATTAATGCTTACCTATAGATTGTTTATGAACCTCATTTATTAAAAATTTTAATCAGAACGAACTAATTTCCGCTGCTTTTCGACAATCTCAACAAACGCCTCTAAGCGAATCAAGCGTCTGTCTATTTCCTTTACTTCTTTGGCCAAATCTTTAACATCTTCTGCTAAGCGTGTAATCGTATCATTCAGTTTAATAGCGCCTGTTAAGGCTTCAAAAATTTTGCCGCTAATCGTCATTACTGCGCCTCTTTCTTTTTATGGGCAAAATAATGTAATGTTTCTTTTATTGCTTGATGGGCTTCCTTGATTGCTTGCATAGCCTGTGTGTTGGATTGAATAACCGCTTCGGCCAATTGTTCTAATTCTTCATCAGAATCAGAAGAATCAGGATCGTAAGCATCAATCGCACGACGATTAATTTCAGCCGTTGAGACATGTTTACGCCCTGCTAATTCTGCCAATTTAGCGCGTTGTTCAGGACGTACCATTAATACTGTTCTTTCCATACGCTTAACCTTTGCAATTACTATAACTAAAGCTAATATAGCACATGTACTTAACATGTGTAATAAGGCTACACACTTTTTAGGCGATTTTTTTTCAAGTTCATGCGTCTAAAAAAGCGGTCGTTTTAGTAAAACGCATAAAATCAATCTGTTACTTACAATCGTTGTGTTACATTGATGCACGAATCTGCCCAATAACTTTAATTCAATCACTTAATAAGATTTGTAAAAAATGAGGTTATCAAGTGGCGTACTCTACCACAGCATTTTTTTTAACGTGATGTTTTGTAAGCGTTGCCATTCTATCACAAACGGCATTCAGCATATCCCAACCTTGATATTGAATTTCAAGCAGTCTTTGGTACTTTTCTGAAGACAGGTTTTGTAGTAACTCTATCCCCATTTTCTCGTGCTTTTCATCTGCTTCTGAGTGAATTTTAAAATAATTAGTTTCACTGTATTTTTGCATAATTTTATGCGCTTCTTGAAAGAAGATATTAGCGCTAGTTTCCATTACAAGATGTAATAATACAGTTTTTTCCTCTTGATCGAGCGTAAACATCTTCCAGGTAAACCAACCTGCTGTAGCTTCCAGTATTGCATCCCACTCTGGCAGCCGGTGATTTCTATCAGCATCTAATGAAAAATTATGTGCAAATTCTTCTTGCAAATGTTCTTGTATAACATTTAAGAACCTTAAATTATCGCAAAATACATAACGCAGCATGACTGTTTTTTGAAAGTAGTTTGAGAATGTCTGAATACAATCTAATAAACATTCTCTTGCCTTTTTCTGAGCCATTTCAGGATTGTTAATTAATTGCATGAGTGGGCTTGTTTTATAATGTTCAGCAAATGCTTGGTTCCGTTTCAATAATGTATTTAATTCAGCTTCTTTTATCATGGTTACACCTTCAGTTTAGTCTGAAAAGTAGCTTTTTGTGTTGCCTCTATTTCTTCAATTAGTTGCTTAGTTTGCTCAGAACTTGTAATCCAGGGAAATAAATCGCCAGGATTGTCAAAACCGTTAGCTAATTTATCAGCTAATTCTGGTTGCTTTGAGGCTGTGCTTAAAAGGTCAATCACATGCGGCGGCGGTGGAAGTAATAACATGTTTGACCATTGTGTTGCAGCCTGGGCGTACTGTTGCCAGTATCGCTCGAATGTTTGCAGCATCCAGGCTTCATCAAAAGGTTGATTGCCGCGCTCGATAATACTGTTGATATAAATTTCTGCGCATTTAGCAGCATTGTTTGCGCCCTGTCCGGCAATTGGGTCATTTAAAACCACGGTATCAGCCATGCCTAAAACATATTTGTCGTTAGGCATTTTAGCAATAGGCTGCCTTACAGTTGGCGTATAACGTCCTATTAAAGTTGCTTGATTATCCGTAAGTTGGAGATTCTCGCATTTTTCAGCTTCCCAAGGTAGATATTGCTTAAGCAGTTTTATACTTTTCTCTAATTGTTCTTGTGGGGTTTTAATATCATTCCAGCAGTCGAACGCACCATCAGGAATTCCCTCAAACAGCATCATTTCACAATGCCCGCTGAGTGTTAAACCTGGCATAGTAAAGTATTCACCAATGCCAGGAATAATATTACTTCTAACGCCTGGATTGTCTTTAACAGGTATCATTCCTTTAACATACATACAAGCCAATGCACGCATAGGATTATTGAACATTGAGCGCTTGTCATCACGAGGAAAAAGCTGGCTAACTTCACCTTTTCCACTAGCAATAATAGTCAATTCATGCCATTTGGAAATGGTATTCAGCTCATTTAAACCCACGTCTTGAATAACAAGATTACCGCCGATTTTTTTAAATTCATTCATCCACTGTGAAAATTTAATACGCTGGTCAATAGATTGATAAGGCTGATTCGTTTTACCTTTCCATTCTATGCCTTTTTGCGCGATACCAGGAGTACTCAATGTAAAAGTAACAGATTTATTCCATGGACATTCCTTATCCCAGAAATTAAGCTCCCATTTTCGTTCTAATTGTAAAGCTTTATTAAACATTCCTTGATTTGATAAGATACGCCCATTTTTTATTTGTTCAGCGGTACGATTATTAAATAATGTAACATTATAACCCGATTTTTTAAGGACAAACGCAAGCGGAAGTCCCGCTTGCCCTGCGCCAATAATGGCAATACTTCTCATAGATTTATCTCCTGATTAAGATTGATAATTGGCTTTACTTTTTATTATTCTTTGATTTAGTTGTATGCACTTCAGGTTGATTTTTTTTGGTTTTGTAAGAGGAAGCCACTTGATAAGCTTCATCATAAATATTTTTAACTTTTGTTAATCGCTTTAAGATTTCTTTGATTTTAGTATTTTTTACTTCCTGTAAAAATTCACTAAAAAGTATATTCTTTCGAGCCTTTCTATAGGCATTAGTATTTTCTATCCCAGCTTCTGTAGTAGTATATAAAAGCTGTTGCCCGCTAGATTCTTCGTCTTTTTTTACAAGCCCTCTTTTTATCAAATTCTTGATAATATAATTAATATTAAAAGGATCAACACGGTTTAATAATCTTCCAATTTCCGCAATAGTTTTTGAGCGTTCATTCATTCGTATAATATGCAATACCGCCAATTCATCAACGGATAGTTTTAAACCATTGCTTACTTTTTCACATTCAATTTGCCATCGCTCAAATGCATAATACACGCGCCATAGCTGCAACTCAAACTCTGTCCAGCTTATCTCTTCTTCTGAATCGGCCAAATGCCATGTTTTATCAATACTCATCCATTTATCCTTATAGTAAGTAATTGTTTAAATTTTATTTAAAAATTCTAAATTGATTTCTACATATTTTTACCTAGTTTTGCAAGGTACTTCCTAGTAATATTACCTCTTATAGCTAATGTCTTACAAGAATCTAAGAAATATCTTACAAAAATATTTGATAAGGGGTATAGTATATTTCGAAAAAGTATTTATAATCTCTTTAAAGTTTTTAAATACTTTTTAATTAGTGAAGATACTTTACTACTAAGCAGGAGCAAGCAAATGAATGCAATTAGTCTACCAATGAGCAAACACACGCTCAGTCATAATCTACTTACCCCCTTAACAGGCGTTCTAGGCAATATTTGGTTATTAAATGAAGAAATTAACCAAGCGTCTATGTCACCAGAACAAATGATGCAGCTTATAAATCAGTTTAAGAG
>JBEPVU010000012.1:0-15192 GCA_041690855.1 Gammaproteobacteria bacterium
CCTATGGCCTTATTCCACGGTTTAATTACACTCTCATTGGCGTATTCCGCCCTTGGGCATATTCCACCCTACAATACTCAAAATCTAAGTGGAAGCAGTACATACCAAACGCATTGTGGCTTAACGTTAGAGATATTTCATTATTTTAATCTGGATGCAGGAATGTTTTTCCATTATAAGCTACCAGGATAGTGTTCTCATCATTACTTCTTGTTTTGAATTCAGCAATAGGACGTGTTTTACCACTTGTGCCGAGACTCTTTAATAACAATAAATTTTCATGTTCTAAAACCTGGCCTTCATCATTTTTTACATAGCCACGACCAATGAATCCTTTCTTAAAAATCCGCTTAAATTCTTTCGCTGGTTCTTCACCGAGTTTTTTACGCATTTTTTCAACATTAAAATAAGACCACACAGTGGTACTACCAATAGCCATTGATTTAAAACGGTCTGGATATAGTGAAGCTAGCGTATTGTATTTATCATTCCGCCATTTTGGTATTAGAAAAGGTTGATTAGTACTAGTTAAAGTAGATACATTATTGTTAGATTTTGAATCAAACTTAGAATTGCTACTTTTGTTTTTAAAAAAATTAGATTTATTTTTTTGAGTCTTAGTTACATTAGTAATTCCGTCAATTTTATTCAATGAAATTTCATCTTTTTCAATATTTTCTTCTTTTTGAGAATCTTCTATTTCTTCTTCAAAGCGTTTATCCGACTTTAAAAAATACTGGTTTTTCTCCAATAAACTATCAATCATCAGAGTTATATCTTTTTGGCTTGAATCACACGAAATTATAGTAGTATAGAATCCTTCGTTAGATATGCGCTGAGGATAAAGTGTTTCTAGAAAATCTAAAATGGATTCTTTATTTTTTTCATCTAAACTCTCTAAACATATATAATAGCGAATTTCAGGCAAATCATTTTTGTTTTCTTCTTTGTACCACCATGCACTTAAAGCCAAAGCATTTGAAATTTCATTTAATTCTTTTAAAAAAATCTCCTTTTTAGTTGAAATAAAATTTTGCTTTTCTAATCGAGAAAGTATCAGCTTTTTAATTTCTTCAAGCGATTGTCCATATTTTTCAGTCTTGCAAGGAGCTGTGACATATAAGCTATTATTTTTATTAAAGAGCACTTGAAAGTGTAAATATTTTTGAAGTACGTATGCAATATTTTTTAGCGCCAGTTTTGAATCAAAGATAATTTTATGTCCATCTATAACCACACCAATTGCCGAGGATTTTATTTTTATTTTAAAATAAAGCATTTTTTTACTGGGATTAATGTCTTCTGCTTGCCAGGGTGAAGGTAATATTCCCTTTGTTAATTCATTGAGCATCTTTAATTTTTTATCTTGTTGCTCGGCTAATCGTTTTGCAAGGTATTTTTCATGGTTACTTAAATCAAAAAGATTAAGTACTACGACTGTATTGATCAAAAAATTAATAAATGCGCCTGGTTGATACGTGGTAAAAGCTATCAAATAAACAAATACTAATCGCCATACTAAACTAAGTTCAATAATTTTATTTTTAATATTTTGGACAATCCGAAAAAAGCCTCTATTTTTATCTTCTAATTTCCTTAGTTCATTTTTTAGCGATCCTACATCTTCAATAACATTAATAATAGCAGGAGAATTAAGCTCTCGAAAAAATAAGAGGCGTATTTCTTCAGTTAGTAGATAACTCGAACCCCAACGTATTACAGGAAGACATATGACATTGATAAATATAGTCATTGCCGTTGGCAATCTTGGAAAGACATCAGACGTCAGCTTATTCATTTCATCTGAGCAGTACATTAATATGGAAACCGCAGCAGTACTGTTAAACGCAGTAAATAAAATAGCTATAATATCACTCATATCCTGATGCAAACTTTCTGAATATTCCCATTCAAGCTGATATTGAGCTTTCAAGTTACTTAAAGCTATTTTTTCTTTTAAATTTTCATCATTTTTATTTTTCTGTTCAGTATTATTTTTCTTATTTTTTGATGGCATAAGTAAGCACCTTATAATGATATGAAATTAATATATAGCCATCACGATTCATCAAAATTCACGCGTAATGACTATACACTTTGCATTCAATTGCTAGTGATTCCTTGTGGTTGAAACGTTAAATTTAAAGTACGAAATTGATTAAATACTGTTGAATCTTTCGGCACTGGCAAAGGAGACGCTTTAAACACAGCGGCGCGAGCAGAACGATCAAATGCGGAATCGCTACTACTTTGCGTAATAGTTACAATCACTACCATACCACCGGGTGCTAATTTTACCTGCATTTTTCCGGCTAAATCTTTTTTAGCAGCATCCGGAATAATCCACTGCTGTCCAATCGCCTGAATAATTAACGCACTAAATTTATCCACCTGTCCCTGCGCCGCTGCACTTAACGTAGGCGGCTGATGTGTATTATTCGCTGTAGAACCACTATCCGCCAATTGCTGCTGCAACAACTGCTGCGCCGCTAACTTTGCCGCCTGCAACTGTTTTTGTTTCTGCTGCGCCTGTTTCGCCTGCTCAACCTGCTCAGCCTGTTGATCTTGCTGCTGCAAAGCCTGCTGAATTGCCTGTTGGGCTAAACGCTTTTGTTCTTCTTTCGCCTTCTCCTGCTGCACTTTCAAAGCCGCAATACGTTTTGCCTGCTCTACCTTTGTTTTTTCTTCCTGCGCTTTCTCAACCGCTAACTGTGCTTGTTGCGTCTGCTGTTGAGCTGCTTGTTGCTGCACCTGTTGCTCATGCACCACCTGTTGTTGCGCCGCCTGTAAACTTGCCAATTGATTCTGCAACTGACTTTGGCTTACCGTCACCGCTTTAATAATATTAGGAGAATTTTGCACAACAGGACTTGCTTTAGGCGAAAATTTAAAATGCATTATTAAAACGATAAACAACCCAATATGCAGCACAGCAGCCAACATAAAGGATTTGCGATAATTATTTTCATTTTCGTATAACATAAATTCTGCATTTAAAAAAATAGTCGCTCCCATAAACTCTAACGAGTTCTTGGCAAACGCTTTTGATAAACCATTTAATTCCCCTCACCCGCCGCTGCGCGTTGGCCTCTCCCGCTGGAGAGGCGAAAATATGGCTTAGTGTTGGTTACTATCGGGTTGCTGCGTTACTAATCCTACACTGGGCGCCCCCGCCTGCTGCAACAACACCATCGCCTGCATCACCTTACCATAATCCACCTTCTGATCACCCTTCACCAACACCTCCTGCTCACTCCCCTGCTGCTGCGCCTCCTGCAATTTCGCCGAAACCTGCGCAACCAACGCATTTGCATCAACAGCTTGAGTAGGATTTATCGCTATATTTAAATAATAACTACCCTGCGCATCCACCGAAACAATAATCGGATCTTTCTTCTGCGCAATCGCCTGCGCCGACGCTTTCGGCAAATTTACCTTCACACCCTGCGACAACAAAGGCGCCGTCACCATAAAAATCACCAGCAGCACCAGCATCACATCAATATAAGGCACCACATTAATTTCCGCCTTCGGCCGCCGCCGCTCACGCTTTTTCATAATGCCCCGCCGCCGCGTGTGTCTGCCGATATAAAATAGCCGAAAACTCCTCCTGGAAAGTATCATAATGATTTAACAAACGCTCCACATCACTTACAAAACGATTATAAGCAATAACAGCCGGAATCGCCGCAAACAAACCCATAGCAGTAGCCACTAACGCCTCAGAAATACCCGGCGCTACCGTTGCAATCGTCACCTGCTGCATACCACTCAGCGCATGAAACGATGTCATAATCCCCCAGACCGTACCAAACAAACCTACATAAGGACTGGTCGATCCCACCGTCGCTAAAAAAGGCAGGTTCTGTTCCAATTTATCCATCTCACGCGAATATGCAATCCGCATCGCCCGTTGCGCACCTTCCATGACAGAAGCCGGTGCAACCCCCTGCTTACGCAGCCGAATAAACTCCTGAAAACCAGCCGTAAAAATATGCTCCATCCCTTCCGGTTCCGCTTCCTGCTCATTTAATTCATTATAAAGTTTTGTTAAATCTGTACCCGACCAGAATGCATCCTCAAACTTCGCAATCGCCAGCCGCGTCTTTTTCAAAAACGCCCCACGCTGAAAAATAATCGTCCACGACATTATCGAAGCCGCCAGTAACAACAACATCACCAGCTTCACTATCAGACTCGCATCCGTAAAATAAGTTAAAATGGATTGATCGGCAGGCACTGCTCACCTCGTTAAGTTTAAAGAATTACGAAAGAGTTATAAACTAGCATTTTCACCTCTCTAACGGAAGGCACCGCCGCAAACCGCCGCAAACCGCCGCAAACCGCCGCAAACCGCCGCAAACCGCCGCAAATAATTAATACGTTACACCCGCGTTAAAAACCATACTGTTGTTCTAGCATGTCCTCGTGATCCAATAATGCCTAATCGTTTCAACTCGGCTAAATCATCTCTTAAAGTTCGTTCAGCAGGAGGCTCAAGTAATTGCTGCCATATTTCAACCGTTTTAAGTTCCTGATCGGGTTTTGCATGCGTGAGTATCATAACAATTTCCTGTTGCCGCTTAGTTAATTGTTTACCAAATACCACAGCATCTTCTGCTAACATTAATCCAGGTCCAGCATTAGGAAATCTAAATAATACTTTAAACTCTAAGGTATCTACTTGAAATTGAGGCTCAGGATCACCTGCCGTCATACAACTTTGAATAATCTCCTGTATTCCTCTGCCCCACCGTTCAATCATATTGCAACGGTATAGAACATTAGCAATTAAAGGGTTTCGTGGTTTTGAAAAACCTGATTTAATTTTTTCAAGTGAAATACCCTGCAATAAACCACCTTCATTAAAAATTTCCATACGATCATCATAGATAGCCAAACCAATCGGGCCAGTGTGGTTACTATAATCACGATGACACAACGCATTCAATAAAGCTTCTCGAATAGCATCAAATGGAATAAGAAATTTTTCAACTCGCTCTACTTTATCCGGCATAATTTTTGCAGCCAATGGCAAATGCCGTCTACTGAATAATAACCCGGCTTCTAATAACTCAAAGAGATTATGTGTAATCAAATCACTATCTAAAAACTCATGACGATTTTTTCCTTTAAATCGTGCAATTTTAAGCTGACACTGTAAAAAATCCGCATTAAAACGCTTACCAAACAAAACGACCGCGGCATTATTTAACTGACCATTTTCAAGCAACTCTAATCTTTCCAGCACCTGCGCAAGATCCTGGCGCAACGCTGTTTCCGGCAACCGTTTCACTTCAACCGCTTTACGTATAACGCCTACAATTAATTCTTCATCTAAATCCTGCAGCGCATATCCTCGCGCTGGAAATCGCTCCCAGCTATAATTTAATTGTGTACGTTGCGCCACTAATTGATCATAACGTTGCTGCGACATACGCCGCGTAGTAGACAATTCACGCCAGAATGGCCGGCCATCATAAACATAAGGTGCCTGTTGTCCCATTGATGCACGTAAGCTAATAATTTGTTTTTGATCAGCCAGAGAAATATATTTCACTTCAACCTGCCCCGGTGGTTCAATTTTGCTTAACTCATTTGCAATTTCCTGCCGGGTATTATCCGTCACATATTGACCCGTTAATTGGCCATTATTTTTAATACCTATCAATACCTCACCACCCTTATGGTTTAAAAAAGCACATAAAGTTTCGACAGCCTTTTTAAGTTCCGAGGTAGATGTTTTAAATTCCAGAGTTTCCGACTCACCCTGACCAATTTGTTTTTTAAGTACTACTAAATTATTTGTTTTTCTCATTTATAGTTATTACCAATAATGAATTGCATGCTGATAAGAGCTCCCTCACCCACCGCTACGCGGCGACCTCTCCCGGGGGGAGAGGTGAAAACGGCTTGCGAGCGCTAACCGGCACTAAACTTTAACATTGCTCATAAACATAAACATAAATATTATAAATCCAAAGAATTCTACTTCTGCGCAACTAACCACTCCGGCATTGCCATGCCAAAATGCAGATAGGCACGCCGTGTCGCCATCCGCCCACGCGGCGTACGACTCATATAACCCTGTTGAATTAAAAAAGGCTCTAGCACATCTTCAATCGTATCACGCTCCTCGCCAATTGCTGCCGCCAGACTATCCAATCCTGCCGGCCCACCATCAAATTTATCCAGCAACGTTAATAACAATTTACGATCCATCATATCAAAACCCTGCGCATCCACATCTAATAAATCCAACGCCCGATCAGCAATATCCTGACTAATGACCCCATCGCCTTTCACCTCGGCAAAATCCCGCACCCGTCTTAACAAACGATTCGCAATACGCGGTGTGCCGCGAGAACGTTTCGCAATTTCTACAGCACCGTTCGGCTCAATGTGCAAATTTAAAATAGCCGCTGAACGTTGCACAATATGCGTTAAATCCTGCACATTATAAAATTCTAAGCGCTGCACAATACCAAAGCGGTCGCGCAAAGGAGAAGTTAACAAACCTGCACGCGTCGTTGCGCCCACTAAGGTAAACGGCGGCAAATCTAATTTAATCGAACGCGCCGCCGGCCCTTCGCCAATCATAATATCCAATTGATAATCTTCCATGGCGGGATAAAGAATTTCCTCCACCACAGGACTTAAGCGATGAATTTCATCAATAAACAATACATCTTTCGGTTCAAGATTCGTTAATAGCGCCGCCAAATCACCCGCACGCTCCAGCACAGGGCCGGAGGTTTGTTTTAACGCAACACCCATCTCATTCGCAATAATATGCGCCAGTGTAGTTTTACCTAATCCTGGCGGACCAAAAATTAAAACATGATCTAACGCTTCTGCACGATTGCGTGCCGCGCTGATAAATATTTCCATCTGCTCGCGTACAGCGGGCTGCCCTGCATAATCCTTTAACTGTACAGGTCGGATAGCGCGATCAATCACTTCATCGTCACGTTTTTCTTTAGCGCTGATAATACGATCAGATTCAATCATGTATTCATACTCTTTAAAGCTTGCCGGATTAATTCTTCAACCGTCAAATTTTCTTTGGCAATGTGTGCAATGGCTTTGCTGGCTTCTTGCGGCTTATAACCTAAAGTAATTAAGGCATTAATCGCTTCCTGTTCTATACGTTTCCCCCCCAACGGCCGGGTGGCTAGCGCAGGCAGTGTTATCGAAATATCCTCCATTTGCCAATCGCTTAAGCGATCACGCATTTCCACAATAATTCTCTCGGCCGTTTTTTTGCCGATGCCTGGCAGGCGCTGCAAATCAGTAGCTTGTTGTTCCGTTACGCTGCGTACAAACTGATCGGGTTCAATACTCGATAAAATAGCCAATGCAATTTTAGGGCCGATACCATTTACTTTCAATAAAGTACGAAATAAAGCTCGCTCACGCAATTCCAGAAAACCATACAGCGACTGCGCGTCTTCCCGCACAACAAAATGCGTATGCAAAACAATCTCACTGGCAATTTCCGGTAACTTATAAATAGTATTCATCGAAGCTTGCAATTCATAGGCTAAGCCACCTACTTCCACCACTAAAAAAGGCGGCTGTTTTTCTAATAGCCTGCCACGCAAACGTGTAATCATCGTAATCTCCCACGGCGAAAGCGGCCGTGCGTTAGCACTTGTTGAGCGGTTATTTTACCTAAATTCTGGCGAGAATTCGCGTGGCATAATGCAATTGCCAATGCATCGGCGGCATCTGCCTGTGGTGTTCCCGATAAATTTAATAAAACCCGCACCATATGTTGCACCTGTTCTTTTTTAGCCGCACCATGGCCCACCACCGATTGTTTAACCTGGCGGGCAGAATATTCCGCCACGGGAATAGCCGCATTCGCCAGCGCTACAATAGCAGCGCCTCTGGCCTGCCCCAGCTTTAAAGCGCTGCCTGGGTTTTGATGCATAAAAACCTGTTCAATAGCAGCTTCATGGGGTGAGTAGGTTTTAATTATTTCCTGCAAACTGGTAAAAATTTGCCGTAACCGATGACTGATATCGGCCACCACAGCGATTTTCACACAACCACTGGCGATATAAACATGCTGACGGCCGTCTGTTCTAATAATGCCATAACCTGTTAAACGTGAACCAGGATCGATTCCGAGGATGAAGGTCATAATATTTTATCTGTTAAGAAACCCTTAAGAAAACTTGTATATAATAGCAACTAACTTAAATTTCACCAAGTTATAAAACCTTATTAAAGAGATAAAGATATATGCCTGAACTATCAATAATTGATAATTTTCTGAAGAAGAATGAATTACTCAAGTTATCGAATACTGAGGCGTTAGCTCTGCTAGTCGATCAAAACATCTTATCAGTTAAGAGTATTATAAAAATATTCAATCCAACAAACACAATTTTATGGCTATTAGAATTTGAAGAATTGCACGGAATATTCCTTTATAATAATCAGTTTTTTAAGTTGCCGAATAAAATTGTGATAAATACTCTTAGAGATAATTACTTAACAGAGCGCTATCAAATAAAGTTTAATAAGTTAAATCGCCAAAATTATGAAACTAGTGCGGATAATTTAAACTATTATCCAAATTTACACCTTGCTGAAACTGTAGCCTTTATTAAAAATTTAGACTTAACAAAAAAGAACAATCTAGTATTGGTTGATTTTGGTTGCGGAAAAGGTGATTTACTTGAAATTTTAAAAGAACAACTCGATTTATTAAAACCTGAACAGAAAGCTAATATAGATATAACCTGGTATGGCACTGATATTAAAGAAAAAGAAAATTTTTTACCCTCTCTTCAAGAATTTATTAATTATAAACAGTGTGATTTCAATATAATGGAAGATATAAAAAATTTCCTTAGTGAATTACCTACTAATGGCAAAATAATTTTTTTCTGCAATGGAATTTTTGCCGATCAAGTAATGTTCCCTGAACTTGCAATAGAGATTTTTTCTGTTATCAATCAATATGCTCATGAAATATATATAGGAAGTTATACGAATTCGACATTATATTTTGATGATTTAAAATCTCTAGGATATGATTTAACTCCCTTCCTGCATAATAAAAATAGGATATTTTATAGAATAAAATGTAATCCTGAAATTCAATTGGATGACTATAAGGAAAAATTTGGTTTTTACTTATATAGCAGCATCTTAAAAATTACAGGTGGTAATATCGATATGCTTTTATCGACGAATAAGATATATGAAGAGATTGCAGATGAAAATATTTTTGAAAATACTAGGCAGGCATCTAACAAAAAAATAAAAAATCCTCGAGATATACTTGCATGGAACTTTCAACCTATTCAATGTGATATTTTTGATGATAATATTTTTATGGCCATTCGATTGAATAATATTGAAGTTATAAAAAATATTTTAGCCAAAAATCCTGATTCAAAAGAATCAATTATTAATTCAGTTAATTTTGCTGGTAATACGCTCTTGACAATAAGTATACAATATAGATTTTTGGAGCTAGCTCAATTTTTATTAGATCATGGCGCTGACCCTAATATTAGTATACTGGCAAGTGGTTGCTCTTGTCCTATTTTGCTATATGTAATTTTAAAATTAAAGGATCCAAAATTTATCAACATCTTACTATCCAGTGATAAATTAAATGTTGACGCCCAAGATAATTTGGGAAATACGGCTTTACATATAATTTGCTCATTTATTTTTTTTAAACGCAATGAGTTTTATTATTGGATTACACTACTAAATCGATTTATAGAAAGGGGCGCAAATCTAAATATTAAAAATCTTAATGGAAACACTCCTTATGACTTTTGCTGCAAAAACATACCAGACAATGAGGAATTAAAAAAATTATTACGTCCTGCTAATCAATACTCCCAGCAGTATCAAACTCCACCGCCACCACGACCCTGATCATTCACTACCTACTATCTATTTCTGCACAATCTGATAATACGTTTCCCCTGGTTTAGTCATGCCTAAATCATTCCGAGCATGCGCTTCGATGGCGGTGGCGCCATTTTGCAGATCATGGACTTCGTTGGTTAATACCGTATTTTCTTGCATCAGTTGCTGGTTCTCGATGGATTGTCTGCTAATGGCCTGGCGTAATTGCCAGATTTCCGCAATGCCATCGTGTTCAAACCAAAGCTTGTATTGTAATACAAGAAATAATCCGGCCAGTACAATAACAAGTGATTTCATAAATGCACCTTTAGCCCAGAAATTGAAATGCCTGGCGGCCTGCATAGGTTGTGGTGTTGCCTAGCATTTCTTCTATTCTGAGTAATTGATTATATTTAGCAACGCGATCTGTGCGGCATAAAGAGCCGGTTTTAATCTGACCTGCTGCCGTACCCACACTCAGATCGGCAATCGTAGTATCTTCTGTTTCGCCAGAACGATGTGAAATAATCGCGGCATAATGGGCTTGTTTAGCCATCTGAATTGCCGCTAAAGTTTCGCTTAAGGTACCGATTTGATTTAATTTAATTAAAATCGCGTTGGCGATTTTTTCCGCGATGCCCCGTTTAAATATTTCAGTATTATTGACAAAAATATCATCACCGACCAGTTGAATTTTTTTGCCTAATTGTTCGGTTAATATCCCCCAACCCTGCCAATCATTTTCCGCCATGCCATCTTCAATGGTGATGATCGGATAATGGTTAACTAATTCTGCTAAATAACCGGCAAATGCTTCGCTACTCAGTTGTTTTTTCTCGGCCGTTAAATGGTAACGCTCATTTTTATAAAATTCGGAGCTGGCAATATCTAAGCCTAAATAAATATCTTTGCCCGGGTGATAACCCGCTTGCGTAATGGCTTCCAGGATTATTTCAATGGCGGCGGCATGTGAAGCTAAATCCGGCGCAAAACCACCTTCGTCGCCTACGGCGGTATTTAAGCCTTGTTTTTTCAATAATATTTTTAGTGTGTGAAATACTTCTGTGCCATAACGCAAGGCTTCTTTAAAAGAAGACGCGCCTACGGGCAAAATCATAAATTCCTGAATAGCGAGATTATTATCGGCGTGTGCGCCGCCATTAATAATATTCATCATGGGAACGGGTAAAATAAAACGTTGATTGCCAGATAGATCGCCAAAATATTGATAAAGCGGTTTGCGCTGTTCAAGCGCCGCTGCCTTAGCCAGCGCTAAGGAAACCGCTAAAATGGCATTAGCGCCCAATTTTGATTTATTAGGTGTGCCATCCAGCTCTAATAACATCGCATCGAGTTTTGTTTGTTCAGTGACAGATTGTCCCTGTAACGCTTTTTGAATCGTTTGATTAATATTGGCAACCGCCGTTAAAACGCCTTTGCCAAGATAACGTTTATTATCATTGTCGCGTAACTCTAATGCTTCACGCGAGCCGGTAGAAGCGCCGGAAGGTGCGCAGGCACGGCCCATCACGCCAGAACTTAAAACAACATCCACTTCAACGGTAGGGTTCCCTCGTGAATCTAAAATTTCGCGCCCCATGATTTTGCTGATGGTAGACATTTTACTTTCCTTAAAAATAATTAATTTTTATTTCACCTCTCCCCCCGGGAGAGGTCGACGCGCAGCGGCGGGTGAGGGAGCTCTTATCAGCATGAAATTCATTGTTGAAGAAAGCTTTTTAATTCCCTTCACCCGCCCAGGCTACGCCTGGTCGGCCTCTCCCGCTGGAGAGGCGAAAATATTAAAGGGTATTTTCTATGAATTTATGCTGCTTCACCAATCCATCAATTTCTTTCAATACCTCTAACAATTCCGCCATTTTACCTAGCGGCCACGCATTAGGCCCATCACTTAACGCTTGCTCAGGATTAGGATGTGTTTCCATAAAAATCCCCGCAATACCCACAGCCATGGCCGCACGCGCCAATACCGGAATAAATTCACGTTGCCCGCCAGAACTACTGCCCTGCCCGCCTGGCAACTGCACAGAGTGCGTAGCGTCAAATACCACCGGCGCCTGGGTATTACGCATAATCGCCAGCGAGCGCATATCCGATACTAAATTGTTATAACCAAAACTCACGCCCCGCTCACACACCATAATCTGCTGATTACCTACAGCACGCGCTTTTTCCACCACATGTTGCATGTCCCAGGGCGCTAGAAACTGGCCTTTTTTAATATTCACCGGCAATCCCTGCGCCGCGACATTTTGAATAAAATTCGTCTGCCGACATAAAAATGCCGGTGTCTGTAAAACATCTACTACACTGGCTACTTCTTTTAACGGCGTATCTTCATGCACATCGGTTAACACAGGAACGCCAATGGTTTTTTTAACTTTTTCTAAAATGCGCAACCCTTCTTCCACACCTAAACCACGAAAACTTTTAGCGGAAGAACGATTTGCTTTATCAAAAGAAGATTTATAAATAAAAGGGATCTTTAATTTTTGCGTAATTTCTTTTAATAAACCGGCGGATTCCAGCGCTAATTGTTCACTTTCAATCACGCAAGGACCAGCAATTAAAAAAAAGGTTTTTTCTAAGCCAACTTCAAAATTACACAGTTTCATTGTGGTGCTCTTTTTTTAAAGGTTTAGAGGTATGTTGTTGCTGCGCTGCTTCAATAAAAGCTTTAAATAAGGGATGACCATCACGCGGCGTAGAGGTAAATTCAGGGTGAAATTGACAAGCGACAAACCAGGGATGATCGGCTAATTCTATCATTTCGACTAATTGTCCGTCTGCCGAACGGCCTGCAATTATCAAACCAGCTTTTTCTAAGGGTGCGACATATTCATTATTAACTTCATAACGATGCCGGTGCCGTTCGATAATTGCATCAGCGCCATAAATAGTTTTTGCTTTAGAACCTGCTGTTAAATGACAGGGTTCGCCGCCTAAACGCATCGTGCCGCCTAAATCGGAAGCGTGATCGCGTTTTTCAAGCGTGCCTTGCGCGGATTGCCATTCGGCCACTAAAGCAATAACAGGATGTGGATTATCAGGCGCAAATTCAGTGCTGTTGGCATTATTTAAGTGTGCTTTATGACGCGCAAATTCAATCACGGCTACCTGCATACCTAAACAAATGCCTAAGTAAGGAATTTTCTGCTCACGCGCGTATTGCGCCGCTAAAATTTTGCCTTCTATGCCGCGCTGACCAAAACCACCGGGTACTAAAATAGCATCGGCCTGGGCGAATAATGACGTGCCTTTCTGCTCTAATTCTTCGGCATCAATATAGTTAATTTTAACGCGGGTGTTTGTTTTAATGCCGGCGTGATTTAAAGCTTCGCTTAAAGATTTATACGAGTCTGCTAAATCTACATATTTGCCGACCATAGCGACGTTGACTTCATGGCTGGGATTACGTTGTGCAGCCACTACTTGCTGCCACTCGGTTAAATCAGCCGGTTTTGCCGTTAATTGTAATTTTTCTACTACTAACGCATCTAACCCTTGCTGGTGCAATACCATAGGCACTTCGTAGATATAATCAACGTCGGGTAATGAATAAACACCGCGGGCTTCTACGTTGGTAAATAAGGCGATTTTAGCGCGTGCGCTATCGGGTAGAGGAGCATCAGATCGACAGATTAATACATCGGGTTGAATACCAATAGAACGCAACTCTTTGGCGGAATGTTGTGTGGGTTTGGTTTTAATTTCACCGGCTGTTGCAATATAAGGCACGAGCGTTAAATGAATAAAAAGTGTTTGCGTACTGCCCTGTTCAACACGCATCTGGCGGATAGCTTCTAAAAAAGGTTGAGATTCGATATCGCCTACGGTGCCGCCAATTTCAACTAAGACAATGTCTGCTGTGCCTACGCCTTTGTGAATTAAATGCTTAATTTCATCGGTGACGTGTGGAATGACTTGTACTGTGCCGCCTAAGTAATCACCGCGGCGTTCTTTGCGTAATACGTTGGCGTACACTTTTCCGGTGGTGAAATTATTATGGCGTGTCATGCGGGTGCGGACGAAGCGTTCGTAATGGCCTAGATCCAGGTCAGTTTCAGCGCCATCTTCTGTGACGAATACTTCGCCGTGCTGGAAGGGGCTCATGGTGCCGGGATCTACGTTGAGATAGGGATCGAGTTTCATGAGGGTGATTTGGAGTCCGCGTGCTTCGAGGATAGCGGCCAGTGAGGCGGATGCAATGCCTTTGCCAAGGGATGATACAACGCCGCCGGTTACAAAAATAAATTTTGTCATGTTTTTTTAGCCTGGTGATTTATTGCTGCGAATATACCTTGATTTAGCCAGTTTGTTAATTGGTTAATAACGTATTGTGGTATTTCTTCTTCGGGGATTGATTGGGTTAGGGTTTCGCAGGCTTCTGCGAAGGTTTTTTGTGATTGTAGTGTTTGTAATAGTTGTGCGCTTTGTTGCGTTAAAATATTGCTGTAGGGGGTTAGTTCTTTGCGCCAGATTAGTAGGTTTAAATGCGGGAGTAGCGGCTTAGCTTCGGTGGCTCGGGGTCCTGTCGCTGCGGCACCCTGCCGTGCTCGCAAGCTGCGCGCGGCAGGGAACCCGCCTACGCGCCACCCCTCGGATGGAATTTTTTGTGCGCTTTGGGTAGAAATTTTGGGTGGCTGTTTATTTTGGATTAGCGCTTGCCAGATTTCATAAGCGTTGGTTTGTTGCGTTAAGAGTTTTACGGAAGGATGAGTTTGGAAGGTTAAATTGCCCCAATCGTGGGGGGGGATGGTGGCGAGGTCGCTGGGAGTGATGGTGGGGGTGTCGGCGGAGATTAGGGTGTTGTTGAGTGCCAAGATGAGTTCTGCAAGTTCGCTTAAAGGGGGTTGCTGGTTGTAAGGTGAAGTGGTACGTAAAAAATCGGGGAAGCGTTGGCCGAAGTCGTTGATGGTGAAATATTGTGAAGGATAAGCGTTAATGTAGGCGATGCCGATCTCTTCAAAGGCTTGTTCGCCGAGTAGTTGTTCTAATAGGGCGAATTCTTTTTTTAAATTGTTTAATAGGCAGAGATAATAACTGTCGCGGTAAATAGCCAGGCGGGTGTCGATTTGATCGCCAGCAGGGTTGATAATATCTTTGGCAATGGTGGTGTCGCCAGTAAGTAAATAAGCTTGTAGACTTTCTTGTAGGTTACGTAAGTTTGTTGTCATATTTTTTTCCAGCAAATATATAGTCGTCTCACTGAGATTTTGCGTTTTTTATTTCTCTTTAATCTCCTCCCCCTTCCAGGGGGAGGATTAAGGTGGGGGTGATCTAAGCTAA
>JBEPVU010000013.1:0-14462 GCA_041690855.1 Gammaproteobacteria bacterium
TATATTGCCATAAATATTGCTCTGGCTGTCGGCGGATGGCGGTTTCCAGCGCTTGATTAATCCGCGTTACATCTTCTTCCATATTTTCCGAGGGGAAATTTTCTAAGGGAGGATACGCGATTAAATCATAGCCACTGCCATCTTCACGCCGATAAAAAGCCACGGGAATAACCGGCGCCCCAGTGATGCTAGCAAAACGCGGCAACGCCGTCACTGTCGCGGCCTGCACACCAAAAAAAGACGTAAATACGCTGTTTCTCGCACCAGCATCCACATCGGGCGTATACCAGAGGCAGATATTATTTTTTAAAGCGCGCAACATGCCGCGGATATCTTCGCGCAATATCACCTGTTGATAATGCTGGTCTAACGCCTGCCGGTTAATTTTTTCAAATAAAGCATTTTTTTGGGCGCGATAAACAACCGCAATCGGTAAATGCCGCGCAATTAAGCGGCCGGCCAGTTCCAGCGTAGTAAAATGTGCGCCGCATAATATAACGCCTTTACCTTGTGCCAGCGCGGCGTGAATATGTTCAAGGCCTTGCGGATGCCCTAGCGGCGCAAGCTTTTCCACCGGCGCCCACCAGCCCAGCGCTGTTTCAAAAATGCCCATTCCTATCGACTCAAAATTCCGGCGCACGAGTAACCGCTGTTGTTTCTCCGTCCAGGTTGGAAAACACAAGCGCACGTTAATCCAGGTGGTATGCCGCATTTTTGAAGGCATTAACAGCAATAGCCGCCCCAGCCCCTTACCCATACATAATTGTGTTTTATAAGGCAATTTTATTAACAGCCTGAATAAACTTAATATGAACCCCATTTTTATCCTTTTTGCCGATATGTTATGATGCGACTTCTCATTAAAAACCATTCTAACTAAAAATGAACTATGCAACTACAACTACCTGATTTTCGTGCCGCCGATGTTTTAGTGATTGGTGATGTGATGCTGGATCGCTATTGGTCGGGTTCGACTTCGCGTATCTCGCCCGAAGCGCCGGTTCCCGTGGTGCATGTGCAACAGGCCGAAGAACGACCTGGCGGAGCGGGTAACGTAGCGTTAAACATTGCAGCTTTAGGGAGTAACGTGCGTTTATTTGGTTGTTGCGGCGATGATGAAGCCGCTAATAGCCTGGAAAATAAATTAACCGCCGCGAGTATTCAGTGTCATCTGCACCGCATCCCAGGTGTACCTACGATTATGAAATTACGCGTATTAAGCCTGCATCAACAACTGATTCGCCTAGATTTTGAAGATACGCTGCCAGCCTTTAATACCACCCCTTTTTTACAGGATTTCCGCCAGCATTTAACACAAACAAAAGTTGTGGTGTTATCCGATTACGCAAAAGGCGTTTTACAATGCGCACCGGAATTAATTGCCGCCGCACGCGCCGCTAATGTGCCTGTTTTTGTCGACCCTAAAGGAAGTGATTTCAGCATTTATCGCGGCGCTACACTATTAACGCCTAACCGCAAAGAATTTGAAACCGTGGTCGGCCCTTGCAAAGATGAAGAAGAAATAATTCACAAAGGCATTCAACTGATTAAAGCCTATGAATTCGGCGCTTTATTAATCACCCGCGGTGAACATGGCATGACGTTAATCCGCGCCAATGAACCAGAATTGCATTTACCCGCACACGCACTGGAAGTGTATGATGTTACCGGCGCAGGTGATACGGTTATTGGCGTACTGGCCGCCAGCTTTGCCGCCGGTTTAGATTTACCACAATCGGCCATTGTCGCTAATATTGCAGCCAGTATTGTCGTTGGCAAATTAGGCGCCGCTTCCGTAAATGTGCCGGAATTACGCCGCGCCCTGCAGGCGGAACACGCTTCAGGCCGTGGCATCATGACGGAGGAACAATTAATGATCGCCGTAGAAGATGCGCGGGCGCACGGCGAACGCATTGTCATGACGTGTGGTTGTTTCGATATTTTACACGCCGGCCATGTCACGTATTTAGAACAAGCAAAAGCGTTGGGCAATCGTTTAATTATTGCCGTTAATGATGATGAAGCCGTTGCACGCTTAAAAGGCCCCGCCCGCCCAATTAACACACTGGCGCGCCGGATGGCCGTATTAGCCGGTTTAGGCGCTATTGATTGGGTCGTGCCGTTTGCCGAAAACACACCGGCGCGGATTATAGAACAAATCAAACCCGACATCTGGGTAAAAGGCGGCGATTATACAGTGGAAGATTTACCCGAATCACACATTATCTCAGGTTACGGTGGCGAAGTGCGTATTCTGCCGTTTGTCGAGGGCTGTTCCACCACAGCCATTGTTAACAAAGTACAAGAACGAGGTTAAACATGATTATTGTAACGGGCGGTGCGGGTTTTATTGGCAGCAATATTGTTAAAAATTTAAATGAACGCGGTTATCAAGATATTTTAGTCGTGGATAATCTTACTAACGGCGTTAAATTTAAAAATATCGCCGACTGCGCTATTAAAGACTATCTCGATAAAGAAGATTTTTTAACGCGCCTGCAGAATGGCAAATCATTCGGCAAAATCGACGCTATTTTTCACGAAGGCGCTTGTTCCAGCACCACCGAATGGGACGGTCGTTATATGATGCGCAATAATTACGAATATTCCAAAACCTTATTACATTATTGCTTAGATCATAAAATCGCTTTTCTTTACGCTTCCAGCGCCGCCGTGTATGGCGCAGGCACTACGTTTAAAGAAACACCAGAATATGAATTGCCGTTAAATGTTTATGGTTATTCTAAATTTCAATTTGATCAATATGTCAGACAATTATTGCCTGCCGCGCAAAGTCAGATTGTCGGCCTGCGTTATTTTAATGTTTACGGTCCACGCGAAAGCCACAAAGGCAGCATGGCTAGCGTAGCGTTTCATCAATATAACCAATTGCCCAAAGAAGGCGCCGTAAAATTATTTGAAGGCTGCGATGGGTATGGCAACGGCGAACAACAACGCGATTTTGTTTATGTCGGCGATGTGGCTAAGGTAAATTTATGGTTTTTAGATAATCCTTCTAAGAGCGGTATTTTTAATACCGGCACCGGTCGCGCAGAAAGTTTTAACGCCGTGGCCAATGCAGTGATTAACTGGTATGGGCGCGGGCATATTGATTATATTCCTTTTCCTGAACAATTGAGGGGGCGCTATCAAAGCTTTACGCAGGCGGATATTGCTGCGTTACGCGCAATCGGTTACACAGCAGCGTTTAAAACTGTGGCAGCAGGTGTAAAAGAATACTTAGATTGGCTGGCACAAAGATAAGTAATCGGCTGGCTACTTAGAATTGGCATGATGCTAAAATTTTTGCAAGGATTTTTTAATCTACCAATTTATAGGTGAAACATGCCAAAGAAAGTGAAAAAAAAAATTTCAAACGATTCTATTTTTGCAGAAATTATTAATCAGCTTAAAAAAACAGCAGATTCTATTGAAAATAGTCTGAAGGCTATTATTAATAGCAAATCTACGCTTACCCTTGATGGTTTAAAACAATTTTTAGAAAAAATTCATGCTGAGCTCTGTGTTCTTGAAAAAGATACAAATAAGATACTGACACAAAATATAAAAATAGCAGAAGACACTGCCAACCCTATTACTGATGACGCAGAAGTCATTACTGCTTTTCAACAAAATTATACCCACTTTTTGAAGATTTGCCTTGCATTAATGCAAAAATTTAATGCCGAAGAATTAGTTTTTTATGAATTTTTATTTAAGATGGCTAATTTTGCTAAAGACCGCTGCTCCAACCTAACAGACTCTATTATCGAACAATATGAAGCATGCCAAGTAAGTTTATGGAAACAAAATGTCAACGAATACATGAGTAAAATTGATAAGGCAACAAATGATGATAGCGCTCAAAAAAACATTGAGGCGCTTTCTCTATTATTAAAAAAAATATTGCGGAATTGCTTGGATCCACACCAAAAAATATTACGTATCTACAACATACTACTCTTGCCAATGATAAAGCATTTCCCAGAAAAAGCGTCTTTTAATTTACCTAATTTTGAAGAAAAACAAATACTTTTACAAACCCTTTTTCAGCACGCAACAATGAAAAATCTTCCATTGCCCATGACTTCTCCAAGCCGCGTACTATCTTTTAGTGCGCTTGCGCTAGAAATAACGCATTATGTCCTGCACAATAGCAGTCTCTTACAAAACAAAACACCCGACCAGGAGAAGATGCTATTCCTTCTGTTTGATGTTTTAATAAAAATAATTTCTTACCTTAGAAAATGTGCCAAACCCAAATCAAACGCTAACATGACAGAGACAACCAAACGCTATGATCAACTGCTTATCACAGAAGAAAATTTATTGGATAGAATATCCTACTATACTAAAGATCAGTCTTTTATTTTAAACGTACCAGAACACGAAAAAACCCATATCACTAATCAGGTAAGGTCCCATTTTGGCTATTTTCATTTGTTTAACCAAAATTTTTCAGATGTTTTAAAAAAGTATCCGCTTGATCTATTAAAAACTGTTCAACTCAGTTTCCCACTAAACCTTAAAACTCAAATAGAAATTAAAAAAAATCAAGGAATGGCGCACAAAAAAAAATGCCGGGAAGAAATAGAAAAATTTATCTTTAACTTTATAATAACTATGATAGCTGATTATCCTGATCAAAATGATCCTTTTATTCAAAAAATTAAAAATAACTTGCAGGGACAGCAAGAACTAAATATTTCAGAGCTTGAGTTATCTTCTTCTATTATTTTAGAAGATCTTATTATGGAAGAAGTAGAAAAAACCCCTGCGACAATCGCGTTTATTAAGTCTATCGACTTCATGATAAATATAAATACACTCTGTACGGATATAATAAAACTCTTACGGACTTGCAGCAATCCATCAGAAAAAGCGCAAGAATTACAAAATATATTGGCTAAATTATTTGAAAAATTTTTAACGGCAAAAGAAGAAAAATTTAATTTTGCAGCCACTTTTTTTAAAGAAAAAATAGGCGTTACTCTGGAAAAATTTATTATTCTCACGAGAGACTACTTGGAAGCTTACTGTCTTTACCTCAATCTGGAGTTAAAAGATAAAGGTAAAGCAGCAATTCCTAAAGATTCGCTGAATTTTTTAATCAAAACCGCTCAAAATATGCTGCTTTTAAAAAATTATTCTAATTTATCGGCAAAAATAATTACTTTTTGGAATCAAGAGATGGCAGACAAAATCGCCTCTTATTTTTTAGCGGACAAAGTTATCAATAATGTATTGAATTTATATTTAGAACATCCGTTTTATGGTTTGCTCTCTTTAGCAAAAACATTTGAAAATTCTGCAAAAAGCTCTATAGAAAATAAAGGCCCTCCTTGCCCCTTTTTTCTCTTAAAAGCTTTTGAGGAAAAAATTTCTGGCGTGTACAATCAATTTTTTTTGCTAAAAGATTTAATTAAACTTGTAGAATCTGAAAAACAATTGGCGCTCGAAAAAAAAATAGTTCACATAACATACCGTCTTCTTATAGCGGCGGTTGTTAATAATATCCTTTTTTTAGAAAAATCAGAAAATTCAACGCAGGAGCAGAATTTTCAAGTTAAACAATGGGCTAAATTTTATATGCGGCAAACACGATATCACTTGGAAGCTTATCTTCATTTTTTTACGCAAAAAGATATAGAAAATTTCAATCAAATAATTAATCAGTACTCTTTTTTTAAAGATCAAGTTTGTCCGCTATTTTTTGAAAAAAAATCGCCCCTGCTTGAAATGCAAAGATTGATTCTGGGTGGAAATTTTAAAGAAGGATTAGCAAATTCAACACTTCTTTTAAAAAATCTATCTTCTTTTTTACCCGCAGAACAAGCTGCTTTGCTATTATTTCATGCTATATGTCTTTTTAAGCAAATTTCTACCGTAAAAATTCCTTCAATAAGCACTTTCAGCGAATGCGCCACTCTTTTTAAAGACGCCCTCTTGCTTTATAACCAATTAAAGAATGAAAACATTAAACAAACGCAGATGTGGCAATTAATTGAGTTTGCTAATATTTTTCTTGAAAGTTTCCTCAATGAAGTTTCGCTAATCTCTAATCTAGAGCAGAAAACAGGCTGTCTACAACAGATCGCTGAAATTTTAGCTAGTATGTATATTTTTCAGGCTAAAATAGAAACTTTATTACCAAAAGAAGATAGAGATGAGTTTCATAAAAAGATAGAAGAATGGCAGGCTATTCATACAGAGCAGCTGAAAAAATTGGCTGTAGAGAAAATTGAAAAAGAAGACCAAACACAGCAAGCTGAAGAATATTCTAATAAGCTGATTAGAGCTGATGAACTCTGGAAAAAACAAATAGCAGAAGCTAGTGAGCGGCTGTCAAAATCTCAACAAACAGAAGCTAAAAAATCCGCTGGTTCCTCTAATAAACCAAATAATAACCCAAATCAAACATCAGAGTTACCTATTTCCCGTAAGACTTTAACGCTTGAACAAGCATTTGATCAGGAACTTCTGGCATGTTATGAATTAAGAAACAACAAACAATATCGACAAGCTATTGATGCGATAACCAAAAAAAATAAAAATCCTGATTTTTCAGAGCAGAAGTTTGATCCTGAACATCCTAATAGTTCAAAAATTCGCCATGCTTATTTTATTCAAATAAAAGCAAGCTTATATATATTCTTTATTCATTACACAGCCCAAAAATTAGATTATGCAGTAGATTTTGAAAAAGTTTTAGATGGAATTTACGAATCTATGGAACATTTCAATAATCTGTATCAAGAATTTCTCGGCATTTTAATCGCCCCATTAAATGATAAAGAAGCTATAACATTAGCTGAAAAAATTAAATCCAGCTTCAAATTGGATAGAAAACTTCTACTCGTCTTTATGCAAGACATTTATAAGTTTGTGAACGACTATCAAGAAGAGTGTGATTTCCGATTAAAAGTTCTCGCTGACGAGAGAGAACAAAAAATTTATAAGCTTGGTTATATAAACTTATTACAAAAAGGCGCACCCATAGAAAAGCTTAGCTATACTGATATTTTTTCGGAAGGCTTGAAGTACTGGAAATCAAATCCGCGCTATAAAAACCAAGAAGAAATTAAGAATCTCCCTCAGGTTAAAGAGATAATAGATCTTAGGAATAAACAAAAAAATCTTATCACTTATCTTAATAAAGCAGAAGACGTCATAAACTTCTTACAATTAGAGTCTGTTATACCTCCAACATTGAATAATAAAAATGATTTTCCACCACTGTCTTACTCAAAGAAAGTTCCCGATATATCCGCAAATAAGAAGCAAGACACTCCAGTAGATCCAAATAACACCACTAATTCACAAGTGAAAAGTAATTTAAAGTTTCAGATGTAAATTAGATCGCGTCAGGCTCATCAAACGGCGTCAAAACAGCTTGCCCGTTTTGTTCCAATAGTAGCTGAACTTTCTGTTCGGCGCTTTTTAATGCAGCCTGGCAATTGCGTGTCAACGCAATACCGTGTTCAAAACTTTTTAATGCATCTTCCAGACTTAAACCACCTTGTTCCATTTTTTCTACCAGTTGATTTAATTCAGCCAGCGAATGCTCAAAGTCGAAAGCTTCGACCACTGCTTTGGTTTTTGCCATTAGTTTTTCCTGTGTGTGATGACATCGCAGATTATAACGGTATCACTGTGCCATATACAAATGGGTCATGGCGGCGTTTACACCTCAAGTATTCTTAAGCTAATTTTGTTATATTACCTATTATATTTCAGGAGGAGAAAATTTAAACAGGAAGAGAAGTTGAAAGTAATTTTTTATAGATGAGGTGCATCATGCCTGGAAAAACTAATAATATAGAATCCTTAATTGGACAGGCCTATTTACAAGGTAAACGCAAAAGCATGGAAGATACAGGCGATATGCGCTCGATGCCTGGCTTCAATCTTCTCAATCAGGATGAAATGCAGAGTATTATAAAAAAAGCCTTTGAAATCCTGGAAACACGTGTTGAACAAGATCCTCAATTGCCAGATAAAACTAGTGGCTCAACGAGTATTACCGCTTTCTCTTGGGGCAATGAGGTCTATATCAGTAACCTGGGAGATTCTAGAGCTTATTTGATACTTTGCGATACTAAGACAAAAAAAACTAATGTTATGCTATTAAATAGCGAGCAGCATGATTGTTATAATGAAAAGGAAGTGAAGCGCCTTAAAGATATCGCTATTATACATCGCCATAGAGTTTTTAAAGAGCCATTCACAGGCGATAGCATTGCTATTACCCGGGCTTTTGGTGACAATGAATATAATATATCAAACAACATAATTTCTCATATTCCTGAAGTATATTATTATACAACAACTTTTGAAGAAGGCACAGTAGCTTATTTACTGCTTTCCTCTGATGGCTTGGTTCAAGGTATTATAAATAATCCCCAAAAGGAAGAACAGTTTGTTCAAAAGCTATTTGAAAACTGTTACTTACCAGACCAAAACCCTACTCAGCTTGCTAATAACATCGCCAACCAGGCACTTGCAGAAGGTTCAAGTGATAATGTTTCTGTTATAATACAAAAATTTTATTCTAAGGGTTTAAAAGATTTTTTTTCTCTATTAAATAGCTCCTCGTTGGATAAAAAATTTTTCTCAAATTTAAATTTAAATTCTACTAGCACGAATGAATTGGGTTTCAGCATCTACGATGGTCATGGAGGCAGTAAGATAGCAGAAGCACTTGCTGATCAAGATAAGGGGCTGCTGGCTGAAATTGAGAAGTTGATGTTGAAACAAATTATAGAAAATTTAGAGTCGTTTGAACAAGAAATTAAATTTGCTAAACCAGAGACATTCAAAAATATTGGTATTAAAATTTATTATCTTTTTAAGTTTGCTCAAGAAATTCCAGAGTTCGATTTTACATTATTAGTTCCTATTTGGAACGCTTATTCTGAGATTACAGGAACAAATTTTTTAAATCCCTGGGTATCATTTCCTTGGGCATCATTAATGAATGATTCGTCAAAACAAAACACTTCCTCTTCTTTAAATTTAAATTCCACTGCAACAGTTAAGGCAAATAAGCCCTCTAAACAAGAGCAGCAAAGGCAAAGCACCCCTTTCTTTAAGAAGAAAGATAATAATACTAATAAGAAGAACAATATTGCTTCTATACTTAATAAGATTTCCGGCGCCAGCCCGTAATACTATAATTAATAATCAGTTTGGCCGCACAAATACTACATCGCCATTCCAATGTCGATCAATATCTTTGACGGCGGCCGGTATCCGCGTATAGTGAATTTTTTTCCAGGTAAATCCTTGCAGGTCATGAATCAGTAATTGTGCGGCGGGCGTTAATTCGGTGTCTTCTTCCGTTGTTTCCACGGCAGATTTATTTTTCAAAAAATAATGCGGCTGCCATTGGTGATAACCTATCGTTCCCAGCCAGAGCGGCAAACCCGTGTTGGTTTTAAGATGGACGTCCCAGAGCCTGAGTACTAATAATGCATGCTGCGGCTCCAGATATTTGGTCATCACTAACACCGGCCGCCGATCTTCGTATAATTGCGATAGCACGGGTAATTGCTTATGCTGATCTTTCGCTAATAAGCCGCTTAATAAAATCGCTAACGTGTGGCGTGATTCTTTATGCCATCCTTTGCCCATTAATTTTGTCTGAATATCCTGCGCACCGCCAACCCATTGCAGATTAATCACTTGAATCGGTTTAGCGAAACGATTGTAACGATAGGACGGCATTTGCTTGTCTGCCTGGTTCCACCATTGCTGGCTATTAATCGTATAGTGCGGCCAATAAGGTGTGTAATTATGTAACGCTTTAAAATAATGATGCTGCACATGCCAGCCCCAGGCCAGTAACAGCGAAATCAATGCGACTATGACTACACCGGCAGGCGCCACTGGTTGCACTGCTTTGCGCCGGTACGAAAGCGTTAATAAACAGATAATGCTTAAGCCGATTAAAATACCGCCACTGACATCGGTCAGCCAGTGCGCGCCTAAATATAACCGTGATAAAACAACAGCAGCAATCAGTACCACTGCCGCGATCGCCGCCAGCCACTGCCAGAGGCGTGTGCGCTGATAGGCCAGTAAAACCGCCAGATAACCAAAAATAACGCAACTGCCGGCAGAATGACCACTGGGAAACGACCAGCCTGCCGGCGTTTGTAATAATCCCGTGGGTCTGGGTGAATGAATTAAATGTTTGATGCCGCTGATCGCCAGTGAACCTAAAACGCCCGCCAGCAGCCAGTGCAGCGCCGCACGCCAGCAACGCCGCGCTAATAGCCAGATCAGCACAGCAGCCCACATCAACATGATGACCGGCGCTTCTCCTAAAAAGGTGATCAGCACCATGATCTGATCTAGCAGCGTTGAGCGCAGACTGCGCATCAAATAATAAACCGGCCTATTCCAGTCTGTCAGCAGGCCATGATGCATAACGTTATAAGCTAATAACAAAAATAAACCGGCAAATAATAGTAACGCTAAGCTTAAGGTAAACTGCCCATGATTATGCGGATAGCGAGGATCCTGCAAAAACTGCTCGATTTTATATAAATGCGGATGCCGTTTGATCCACTGCCACCAGCGCGATAATAAGCTATTAATAACTGACATTAGCGAAAAATAAAGTTTTTTGAGTAACCAGGAAATACACCAGAATATTAATAAAGCAATCACTATTACTAATAATAAACGCGTAGCCGTTTCCGGCGCTAATTCCTGCGAAGCAGCGCCGATTAAAATACCAGGCAACATATAAATGGGCGCCCATAAAAGAGCGGAAATGATATCGAAGGTTATAAACCGCGTTGGCCGCATCGACATCATCCCGGCAATCAACGGAATAATCGGCCGCATCGGCCCAATAAAGCGGCCTAAAAATACCCCTTTACCGCCATGTTGCTGAAAAAACGCTTCGCCTTTTGCTAATAATTGTGGATAACGTCGGAATGGCCAGCGCTCACGGATATGTTGATGGTAGTGATAACCCAGCCAGAAACTAAAAATGTCTCCAACAATAGCGCCCAGAATAGACCAGGCGATGATACTGGCAAACGGTAAAATACCGGAACCAATTAATACACCTATTGCTGTCATAATGACGGTGCCAGGTATTAATAAACCAACCACCGCCAATGATTCCGTAAAAGAAATTAAACACGCCGCCAGCCCCGCCCAATGCGGATGCAGATGCAACCAGATAAAATAAGGCTTCAGTAATGCCAGCATAGCAGCCAATTATTCCACGATCTCACCAGCGGCCTGTTTGTCCGCATGATAAGAGGAACGCACCAGCGGGCCGCTGGCAACGCGGATAAAACCCATCTGCTGCGCCAGTTTGCCAAATTCTTTAAAGGCCGCCGGCGTTACGTAACGTGCGACCGGCAAATGATGCTGGCTGGGGGCTAAATATTGGCCTAAGGTGATCATATCAATTTCGTGCGCCCGCATATCCTGCATCACCTGCACAATTTCTTCATCGGTTTCACCCAGGCCTAGCATAATACCGGATTTGGTTGGAATCCCAGGAAAACGTTGTTTAAATTCCTGCAATAATTTTAATGACCAGGCGTAATCCGAACCCGGACGCGCTTGCTTATAAAGGCGCGGCACGGTTTCGATATTATGATTAAACACGTCCGGCAGCGCGGGTTCCATAGCATTTAAAGCTACTTCCATACGGCCGCGGAAATCGGGGACTAATACTTCAATAGTAATGGCCGGCGAAGCTTTGCGGGTTTCCTGGATACAGGCGGTAAAATGCGCGGCGCCGCCGTCACGCAGATCATCACGATCCACGGACGTAATAACGACATATTTTAACCCCATCTGCGCGATGGTTTTCGCCATATTAATGGGTTCCTGCGGATCCAGAGGATCTGGCCGCCCGTGCGCTACATCACAGAAGGCACAACGCCGTGTGCATTTATCGCCCATAATCATAAACGTGGCCGTACCCTGGCTAAAGCACTCGCTTAAATTGGGGCAGGAAGCTTCTTCACAGACAGTATGCAGGCGATTTTCCCGCAGAATATTTTTCAATGCCGCCACAGCGGGAGTGGCGGGAATTTTAATGCGGATCCAGTCCGGCTTACGCAATGGCGCACTGGCGTCTATCTTAATCGGAATCCGCGCCAGCTTCGCCGCGCCGCGTTGTTTATCTGCCGGTTCAAGTTGATTCATCAAGGTTCTCTATTAATGCTATATTATTGATGGCTCAGTATAACGCGTGTTGTGCTGCAAGTAACTGGCTAAAATCAATAATTTTAGCAAAAAAACCGCTTTCTTCAACTTCACTATTCACGCCATTCACGTGAATCAAAACAGGGAGACAGGCAAATCCTTTAGGCCGCTTAAAGCGCTCCATTTTCTGGCTCATTTCACGAATAATAGCGCTATTAATTTCATTTTTTGAAAATTTTACTTCGCAAAGATAAAAGTTGTTAAATTTAGTCTGGATAAGATAATCAATCTGACACCCTTTTTGTTTAGAAGTTTTACGCTGGAAAAAAGGATTATCAGCGATAATTTCTTCTGGTTTAATCTCTAACTGCTGATAAATAAGATGGCGGTTATTCAACACCAGGTTCTCAAATTGCAACCCCATCACGCTATCCCAGGCAGGCAACGAGGAAATGGCTACTTGTTTAAATTGTCCTCGTTTAATTTTATGAATATGAGGCGCCATATATTTTAAATAAAAACGCAAATAATTATCTCGCAAACGATATTTACTGAGTTGTGATTCTTTGCCGGTTGTTAATGTCCAGATATAATCACGACTAATAAACCCTGATGTTACCAGGTCATTCAGATATTCGCTTAGCGGCCCACCACTTGGATAATCCAACGCCGCGGCGATTTCCTGATATTCAGCCGGTTGTTTTGCTAAAACAGCCACTATCTGCTGATAAATAGTTCCCTTTTTACCAAATAAATCATGAAAAATCCGGTTAAATTCATCGGTCAGCATGCCATCCGGCTCAAAGCAGAGTTTTTTAATATTTTCACTGGCGGGTAATGCTGGATTAATTAATTCCAGGTACCAGGGTACACCCCCGGTCACTGATAACACTATAAATTTTTCTAATAGAGATCCTCGAAAACCTTCCTTATTTAAAAAAGCGTTACATTCACTTAGTAGAAGTTCTTCTAAGGTTAATTTTAGTGAAATCCGACCAAAAAAGCCGGTACTACTGATAATATTTTTTTCAATCCACGAAGAAACCGAACCACATAGAATTAAAATTAATGCTGGATTTTTTTTAAATTGCAAGTCCCAGATAATTTTTAATTTACCTAAAAACAATGGATCTTTTGATCCCATCCAGGATATTTCATCAAAAAGAATAATCACTCTACCTTGAGCAGTCTGCCTGGCTAATAAAGTAAACAAATTACCCCAATCATCCGCTTTTAATCCCTGTAAACCTAATTGTTCACCTAACTGCCGCGAAAATTCATCCCGCTGGGATTGCGCGGTTGTCGCAGGCGTAGGCGGCAACCCTGAAAAAGAATAAAAATTTTTATTATGAGCGAATTCCGCTACGAGCCGACTTTTGCCAATACGTCGCCGTCCTGTGATTACTACAAGACTGGCCGTTTTCTTTGCCAGCAACTGTTGCAAATTTCGCAATTCTTTCTGACGGCCTATGAAAGGAACAGCATTCATACTGATGTTTCTCTTAATATTTATCGCTTTACGCAAAATAGCCAAATGACTGTTTTGCGTAAGTTTATTACAGACTAAAAACTTACGCAAGATGGCGAAATGACTGTTCTGCGTAAATGTTTTAACCAGTAGTAAGTTGGCTGAGGATTTGTGTTTTTTACTCTAAGAAGGGGTGGCGCGTAGGCGGGTTCCCTATCACGCGCAGCTTGCGAGCATGATAGGGTGCCGCAGCGACAGGACCCCGAGCCCCGGAATTAACGACAGGCAAGCAAAATGAAAATCTAGACCAGTAATGTTATATCATTAGCGACCGTTATCAGACTATCCGGCCCGCCTAAAGCGCTGATCTGCGTCATCGCCAATCCCTTAAACCCACACGGATTAATCCGGGAAAAAGGCTCTAAATCCATCGCAACATTCAGCGCTAAGCCATGATAAGAACAGCCGCGCCGGATACGTAACCCAATGGAGCAGATTTTTGCCTCCTGCACATAAACGCCTGGCGCTTCGCACTTTGCCCGCGCCGTAATGCTATAGGTTGCCAGTAAATCAATAATGGTTTTTTCCAGCGCACTGACTAAATCTCGGATGCCCATACCGCGCCGCCGGAGATCCAGCAACACATACACCATCAACTGACCAGGACCGTGATAAGTCACCTGTCCCCCTCTATCCACAGGAATAACTGGAATAGCGCCCGGATTTAATACATGTTCCAGACGGCCGTTCTGCCCTAGCGTAAAAACCGGCGGATGCTCAATAAACCAGATTTCATCCTTACTCTAATACACAT
>JBEPVU010000014.1:0-14102 GCA_041690855.1 Gammaproteobacteria bacterium
GGATTAGGCCGCAGGCCGTAATCCACCGTTTTAATAGGCAATGATTGGTGGATTACGGCCTGCGGCCTAATCCACCCTACCGAAAAAATACAACTTAGGTGCGGTGAATATATACTCAACACAAATAAGTGAAAATAAGTTTTATGCCCGTTCATTTTACATTACAATATAATCAAAATTGCCCATGCTTGAGTTAGCCAGTGTTTACAAAAAAGGGTAAACACTGGCTAACCGGTATAAACTTTATAGCGTCCCTACAAAAAAACTGAATTCTCATATGAAATTAGTTATAAATACTCCAAAACAAAATAAAGGTTTTACCTTAATCGAAGTACTGGTTGCTTTAATTATTTTAGCCATTGCTTTAATGGCGATTGTAAAAGCGGTCAATACCAATGTTCGCAATCTTAGTTATGTACGCGATAAAATAACCGCGCAATGGGTAGCGGACAATGTGCTTAACACTATGCAGGCTGGTTTATTAGCGGCGCCGCATGATCAGCCGCAACAAGGCAATACAGACATGTTAAATCAGCATTGGTATTGGCAGGCGCTGCCGGAACAACAGAAAAATCAAACCATTCAACGCGTGAATATTGTTGTTACGAATAAACTCGACGGCAAACCACTCATTCATTTAATTGGTTTTATCAATGTCCAAAAATAAAGATACTGGCTTTACTTTAATCGAAATTTTAATCGCACTGCTGATATTTGCGCTGGTAGCGGTGATCACCACGGTGGGTTTAAGCACAGTGCTGAAAACACGTGAACGTAGCAATCAACAAACTCAGCAAATTTTGCAATTACAACTAACTTTGTTAATCTTGCAGCAGGATTTCAGCCAGATGGTCGTGCGCCCTATTGTTGACAACACCGGCAATCAAAGCCCTGCGTTTTTAGAACAGCCTACTTATATTGAATTTACCCGCGCCGGTTATTTAAATCCTTTAATGGCTGAAAAACGCAGCACTTTGCAACGCGTAGCTTATTTATTCAAAAATCATCAACTTATCCGCCGCACCTGGCCAGTGCTGGATCGCGCACCTGAAACCCAGGTATCTGAGCGTATTTTATTAAAAAATATCAGTACACTGCAATTTACTTATTTAACGCAAGAAAACCAATTCACACCTAGTTGGCCGCCGCCTGCCAGGGAACTAAATAACAATAAGCATTTGCCTAAAGCTATTAAAATGGATTTTACTTTTACTAAACTAGGCCAACTAACTTATTTATTTTTAATTACGGCGATAGGAAATAATTGATGCAAAAAGGTTCGGCTTTAATTACAGCATTATTAATTACCGCCATTGCAGCGGCCGTAGCGACGGCTATTGCGGTACATGTGCGGGTGGTTATTCGAGAGAGCCAGCTCGCTCAGAACTTTACGCAAACTTATCGAGATTTACAGGGTATTCAGTACTGGGGCATCAATCAAATAACGCAGAACGGGCAGTTCAGCCAGCAAAACCATACCGTAGAACGCTATCCACAAATGATGCCAACAATGACGTTTCATCAGACGCAGCTTAGCGGTGCAATAACAGATACACAGGCTTTATTTAATATAAACTCGCTTAACAATCCGGCTGCACAAGCACAATTTATCCGCTTATTAAAGGCCGTTGCGCCTGATACCAGTGATAACCAGGTAATGGCCATTGCTAAAGCAATAACGGCCTGGCTAGGCATTAGCAATGCCGATTCGGTATATCTGCGCGCCCATCCGCCCTACCGTGCTGCGCATCAAATGATGGCGAATATCAGTGAATTACGTTTAATTGATGGAATAAGCGCAAAACTTTATTTTACCCTGCTGCCCTATCTCATCGCTTTGCCCAGCGCTGATAATCAAATCAATATTATCAACGCGCCAATACCCATTTTACGCAGCTTAGGCATGAATATCACCGCCGGACAAGCCAGCACGCTGGCCGCCTGCCGACAACAGTTTACCGCATTGAACAACCTAGACGAATTAAAACAAGCCTGTATTACAAAACCTGGCCTGCAAATTGATCCTAATATTAATCTAATTACCAACAGTCGATATTTTATCGTAAAAGGTTATGCGCAGTCGAGTGATCAGACTATGATCTTATATAGTTTAATAAACCGTATAGCCAAACAAAATGAACATGCGGTTTATACTAGTTATTTGATTGCTCAGAGTTTAAATACGCCTTAAGATAAATTATGATATAGTCATTGAAGTACGATGACTATATACTGCTGCATCCACTTATATTTTGCGTTTTTTTATTTCTCTCTTGGTAGGGTGGATTAGGCCGAAGGCCGTAATCCACCGTTTTAATAGACAATCATTGGTGGATTACGGCCTGCGGCCTAATCCACCCTACAATAAATACTCAAAATCTAAGAGGAAGTAGTATAGTCGCTATATCATCACTGAGCAGACCCTATGCCCGCTAAACTAATTATCCGCTTGCACAACAACCAGCTCTTCGATTGGGTGCAGACTGATCATAATCATCAGATTATTGCCAGTGCTTATCAACAGGTTAGTTTAGCCTTAGCAAAATTGCAGGATCACACCACTATTGTATTTTTAGTGCCGACCACGGATGTTACCTTGCTCAGCGCTAAAATACCCAGAATGAACCGCGCACAATTATCCCGCGCATTGCCTTATGCGATTGAAGATCAATTATGCGAAGACATTGAGCAATTGCATTTTGCCGCCGGACACTGGCAAAGTGATGGCGAAACATTAGCTTTGGCTGTTGTTGCGCAGGCTAAAATGCAGGAATGGCTGGCGCTTTGCGCAGCGGCGGAAATAATGCCGGATATTATAATGCCAGATGTCCTGGCGCTGCCCTACTCGCCCGAACAATGGACTTGCCAGAAAGAACATAATTTATTATTACTGCGCACCGGCCTGCAATCTGGCCTGGCAATAGAAATAGAACAAGCGCCATTGATTTTCAATCAATTATCAATCGATGAAAAAAAGCTTCACACAACATCACAACCTTTAGTATTACACGCTTTAACCAACAGCAATCATAATATAAATTTGCTGCAAGGCCCTTATAAAAGCACCCACAAAAAATGGCGCGTAACCTCCGCATGGCATTTTACTATTAAGCTGGCGATAGCGGCGTTAATTTTATTTATCCTGGCGGAAATAGCCGGCTATTTCGCCATGAAAATAGAAAATGATCGTTTGCAACAACAAATTACTGTTGATACGCAACAACTATTGCCGGGTGAAGCGCTGGATAATCTGGCAAAACCGCGATTGGAACGTGAGTTGCGTCTGCTGACAAAAGTCGGACAAGGGAATGAATTTTTAGAATCTATCAATATTATCGCTGCAAGCTTAGCGCATAATACAGCCATTACTCTGACGCAGATAATATATCAAAATAATTTAATGACGCTGCAAGTGCAGGCAACCCATCCACAGGCCATTAAAAACTGGCTGCTTGATTTACGCACAAAAAAAATTACTATTATTAAAATTAGCCAACAATCGCAAAACAATAGCACTGAAATTATTATTAAAGGCGCTTAAACAATGAAATTACCGGCTCAATGGCACACTTTAGCTGAGCGAGAAAAAAATATTGTTCTGCTCGGCGGCGGTTTGCTTATTATTATTTTAATTTATTTTCTACTGATCTCGCCTTTTATGGACGCCATCAGCGATTTGCAAAACCAACTGCAAACTAATCGACAGATTATAAGCTGGCTGCAACCCGCCGCACAGAAAATCCAGCGCTATAATGAGCAGGGTTATCATTTACCTAAAATAGACACAGGTAATTTTTATGACAAAATTAATAACAGCTTACAGGCAGCGCAATTACATAGTTTTATTACTAGAATAACGCCTGTGAATGATCAGCAGGTGGCTATTGTTTTTAATGCTGTGCCGTTTGATGCGGTTATGGAGTGGTTAACCTCTTTGTGGCTGAATACGGCTGCACAGGTAAAACAAGCGACTATTATTCGACTCAATGCCCCTGGTTTAGTAAGTTTCACCCTTATTTTAACCTTACCCTAAAAAAATCTTTTATATCCATTTTAATCGCTCATACGCTCGACTTTTTTAGTCTTTATGCCTACTATTAAGGCACTTTAACTACCAGACTGATTATCAAATCATGCTACTTTATCCCTCTATTAATCCTATCGCCCTGCAACTCGGTCCTCTCGCTGTCCATTGGTATGGCTTAATGTATGCCGTTGGTTTTTTAGGCGGTTGGGGGTTGGCGTTAATGCGGGCGCGTAAAATAGGCAGCGGCTGGACGAATGATCAGGTCAGTGAGCTGATTTTTTATGGGGCTTTAGGCGTGATTCTGGGTGGCCGTATAGGTTATATGTTGTTTTATGATCTGCCGAATTTTCTTGCGCATCCCTGGATTATTTTCGCCATCTGGAAAGGTGGTATGGCTTTTCATGGCGGTTTATTGGGCGTATTAATCGCCATGTGGTTATATAGCCGCAAAACGCAAAAACCTTATATGGCTATTATGGATTTTATCGCACCCTTAGTGCCGATTGGCTTAGGCGCCGGTCGGATTGGCAATTTTATTAATGGTGAATTATGGGGACGTGTCACTAACGTTCCCTGGGGCATGGTATATCCTAATGGAGGTGTGTTGCCACGCCATCCTTCCGAATTGTATGAGTTTTTATTAGAAGGTATTTTGTTATTTACGATTCTCTGGCTTTATTCCGCTAAACCAAGACCACGCATGGCGGTTTCAGGTTTATTTGCGCTGTGTTACGGTTTATTTCGTATTATCGGCGAATGTTTCCGCCAGCCCGATCCGCAATTAGGTTTTATCGCGTTTGGCTGGCTGACCATGGGACAATTATTGTCGGCACCGCTGGTCATTGTTGGGATTATTTTGCTGGTGGCTGCGTATCGGAAAAATTAATGGCGCCACTGCTTCAATAAATTTATTAACCACTGCCAGAATTCCCATAACCAATCTGCTTGCTCAGGCGTGGTTGAATACACAGCGCCTTTATACCGTTCTGATACACGCTCACGCTGCTGCCAGTTGGTTAAATATTTTTTTGCCAGGCCACCATCGTAAACAATTAACACATTTTCGGCATTCTGGTTTTGTGCTGCATAGGTAAAATTAAACGATCCGGTAATGACCTGTGTTTGATCCACAATAATAACTTTATTGTGCGCTATGGCAGGCATTTTATCGATCCAGACGGGGATTTGATGCCGCACAAAAAACCGCAACGTGCTTTTTTTCCCCGATAATGCTTGCTTGTCCAGAATAATCTGTACATTTACGCCACGCTCTTTAGCCAGCACTAAAGCACGTGCGATAGGTTTTGAAGTGAAACTATAGGCCTGTACCCAGATATTATTAATAGCATTATTAATCACATCCACTATTTCATTCGTACAATTTCCGCCTGGCGTAAAACAAACGGTATAATTAGCCTGTTTTTCAAAAGGATCAGCATAGCTGATAAGAGGAAGTAAAAATAAAATAACAACTAATAATTTTTGCATATAAAACTCGGATTAAAATATTATTAATATAATAACCGATCACATGGCAACTGGCGACAGTCATTAGAATTTACCCTAGCCTTACCTAAGGAAATCCCGTATTTCAACTCGAACGCTAATATTTTATAAATAGCTAAGTCTATTAAGAAAGTTTACAAGGAGGCAACACCATGACTAGTTTATGCAAACTTTATGAGAATATCTTTAATAAACATCGCTTTCTGGTACAAGATCAGCGCTTTATGGCAAATAGAACACATAGCAACAATTCTTGGCAAAAGCAAAATAAGCTGAATGAAATTATGGCGCAGTTGCCGGAAAATGTGAATCAGTATATTGCCTATTTATGCACTTTGTATAAACGCAGTGGCGAGCGCGAATTATCTATTAATTTAGAAGGCACGGCGGATTTTAATCCGGCTATCAAAAAGTTGTGCGAATTGTATGCTATTGGTTTATTAGTCTGCGATGATTTATTAACACGGATTAATTTTTTAAACATTAATAAAAAATTAGCAAGAATCACTGTACCTGTCATCAGCTATAAAAATGTCTGCCATTATTTAACCTGGATGGGTAATGTACTGCTTAAACTACTCGCAGAAAATTCGCAGGATTTTTACTTGAGTCCCGCTGAAATAAATATGCTGAACAGTTATGCGAAATTATTAATTAATGCGTATAATAGCTCTGCGCTAGGTATATTCCGCAAGCAGCCGCACAGAAAATTTAGCAATGTACAAATAGCGATTAATGCCTAAATCAGCGCCTATTTATCATTCGAATATTTTCTGGCATTATAAGCGTTTTTAAATATAATAAGCGCACATGCAACAATATCTCAACTTTCTCAAACATATCCTCGAAAACGGTGCGCAGAAAGCTGATCGCACTGGTACAGGCATTATCAGCACTTTTGGCCATCAAATGCGATTTAATCTCGCGCAAGGTTTTCCCTTAGTGACCACTAAAAAAGTGCATGTTAAAAGTATTATTTATGAATTGTTATGGTTTTTACGCGGTGATACGAATATTCGTTATTTAAATGAACATGGCGTTACTATCTGGGATGAATGGGCGGACAGCAACGGTGATCTCGGCCCAGTTTACGGTAAACAATGGCGCGCCTGGCGTTCAGCGGAGGGTAATACTATTGATCAGATGCGCTTACTGGTGGATGAAATAAAAAAGAACCCTGATTCCCGCCGTTTGCTAGTCAATGCCTGGAACGTTGGCGAACTCGCTAATATGGCATTGCCGCCTTGTCACTTATTAATGCAATTTTATGTGATAAACAATACACTGTCTGGCCAGCTTTATCAGCGTAGTGCGGATGCTTTTTTAGGCGTGCCGTTTAATATTGCTTCTTACGCGTTACTGGTGCATATGCTTGCGCAGCAATGTGATTTAACGCCTGGCGAATTTATCTGGACTGGAGGAGATTGCCATATTTATGCTAATCATCTTGAGCAGGTTCATTTACAGCTTTCGCGTACGCCTTACCCGTTGCCGCAACTGCATATTAAACGCAAGCCCGCTTCTTTGTTTGATTATCAATTTGAAGATTTTGAATTTGTAAATTATCAATGCCATCCCGGCATTAAAGCAGCAGTTGCTGTTTGAACAACCGTCTTCGCCTGTATACCAAACGCCCTTAGTTGTTGCGTATTTTAATCACCCCCCCCTTCAAGGGGGAGGATTAAGGTGGGGGTGATCTAAGCTAAACAGCAGCCTTTTAATCACCCCCATCCTAACCTTCCCCCTTGAAAGGGGAAGGGATAATATGCAAAACCTAAGTGGAAGTAATATAAATTTCCTACAAAACTGAAATCCTCGGCTTACATAATGTCGCTTTAATTACTGCTTAGCACTAAAAAGCTATCTGCCTATACTGTATTTTTCACTGCTTTATAGGTAAAAATCATGCTATCAGAAAAAACGCCTTTACTTCCCGGCGCTGGCGTTGAAAACACCAACGCTAAAAAAATTATTGCCTATCTGCGTAACCTTACCTATTTGCTAATAAAAACCATTATCTTCGGTGATTCGCTTAAAGCTGGATTAGATATTTATTTAGAATCTTGGCAGTTCGATATTCAGCAAGCGGGCGCTAAAAATTTTGATACCCGAACGATCAGTACGATAGGCGCTTATTTAGCGATACTGGGTAGTCTGACAGGTTATCTGGCGTATCGAAAAATAAAAAACGCCGATATTAATGATAAAGTAAATTATATTATTTATAAAATTACGCAGGCAGTAGGCGCATTTGGTTTACATGCTTATTTATTACGCTTTTTTTTATTCGCTTATACGGAAACCTGCCGCCGCGCTTATCAGGATGGTAATGCACATGATTGCACCAATCTACCCGGCCAGCCAATGGCATTAAACACATTATGTTGTATTGATGCGGAAAATACTAAAGACCCTCATTATCCTGTTATCAGTCTTAATGAAACTGTGTTTATTGCAACCGCTATCGCTTCTATGGAAACTATCTGGTACGCCATGAAAGTTTTTCGTTATGAATTTAATAAACAATCAAACGTCAGACGAACCAGTAATTTATTGAGTGTAACGGCCGCCGCCGTTAGTTATGCGATAACCCGCTTCGCTTTCTCAGAAAAGCTGCCTTTATTATATCACACGCTCATTCCCATAAGCGTGTATCATCTTATGCATTTTTTAACCTCAATGCCTACTATTGCAATGGATATTCATGACGGAAAAAAAGGATTGATTCTGGCGAATGGGGAAGATGCTAAAAATGGCGTATGTGCAGCGCTGTTAACAGGCTTTGGCGGCGCAGCGCTTTTTCATAGTGCAGTATTTACGTATGAAGTAAATTTTTTAAAAAGTCTGGTTGCGCGCAACATTATTCAATATGGCACAGCAACCACCCTCACGTTATTTATCGGTTATCACATAAAAAACAGCCGTGATTTAAAAGATTTTATCGGCAGAATCGGCGCTTATGTTTTACCAAAACCCTTACTCAGAAAATTACAGATTTTACCGCCTGAAACATCATTACTGCCAGTAAATATAGATAATGAGGCGCAGCCCCTCCAGAGCAACCGCATGAATAAGCGAAGAATACTCAGCCTCTTAAGCGGCGGCGCACTTACATTCAGCGCTGCAACTTTAACAGTGCATTTCATTCAGCAAGCAATGCCAACGCAAGACATCGCAAAGAACTGGGAAGCCCGCGGGCTGCGCTTTGCAGCGGCCATCACGGCCTATCTGGCTTATGCAGGCGCCAGTTATGGTGAACGGCTTAATCTTAATGATGAATTGAATGTAACCTGGCCGAGTTTTTCGGATATTGCTACCTGGACGATTATGTCCATTGGTCTTTTTAAAGCCATAGAAACACTGGATGATACTAACCAGATGATCACCTTGATATTACTAAATATTTTATTAGCCTCCTGTTTATTCGGTGAGGTTTGTACTAAAAAATTGAAAACTTGGTTGGGTTCTTCGTCTAATCCGTCTAACGAGGTTGCTGAAATCAGCGAGCCCGATAATATGTCTGCCTCATTCAACTGGCGGAAATACTGTTGCAGTTGCGATTGGAAAAGTTCCAGCCGTTTTTTAGGTTGGCATCGTGATAATAGCGCGAGAGTCGCCAATGTTATCAATGATAATAGACAGTCTAGTAAATTTTGTTATTAATGAATTATCCCTTTTTCAAAGGGGGAGACTATAAATTTTGCTTTTCCGGTTGCACATGCACAGCAGCCAGGCCTTTTAATACATGTAATGCGATTGATAATTGATAATCTTCATCAATAGTATTTTTCTCTGCATCTGTTTTCTCTGCGCTAACAGCGGCGGCTGTCAGTAAAGTTTTTTCCGGTGCGACAGTTGTAATAGTAGATTTATTGCCATTAGCCAAATGCCCTTTTAAATCTGCTTCTTTAATCGAAATATAGTCATCTTCCGCCAATGCATCTTTTTTAGAAGCGATTTTAATGTCTTCAACGACAACATCCGGATGAATGCCTGATGCTTGAATAGAACGGCCGCCAGGCGTGTAATATAACGCGGTCGTTAATTTAATAGCGCTTTTATCATCTAATGGAATAACCGTCTGCACAGAACCTTTGCCAAAACTATCCGTGCCCACTAACACAGCACGCTTATAATCCTGCAACGCACCCGCCACAATTTCAGCGCCGGAAGCAGATCCCTGATTAATTAATACCACCATAGGTATGCCTGGCAATATATTATCGGGCTGCGCTTTCATCACAAAATTCGCCTCTGGAAAACGGCCTTTTGCCGATACAATAACATCGTTACCGCCCATATTATCGGCGTTTAAAAACGCATCGGCTACTGCAACGGCCGGTTCTAATAAACCACCTGGATTATTACGTAGATCTAATATGAAACCTTGCAATTTATCTTTGTTCTGTTGTTTTAAATTCTGCAATGCTTTATTTAAAGCAGTAGCTGTATTCTCTTGAAAATTACTGATGCGCACGTAGGCATAGCCAGGCGCCAGCATTTTACTTTTTACGCTATCTAATTTAATAAAATCCCGTGTGATTCTTAATTTAAGAGGCCGCGGCAAATCAGTACGCACCATCGTTAAATAAACCACTGAGCCTTTTAAGCCGCGCATTTTTTTAATCGCTTCAGCTAACGTCATATCTTTAACCAGTGCATCATCTATTTTTATAATATAATCACCGGCTTTAATACCTGCTTTCTGTGCAGGACTATCATCGATGGGGGTTATGACTTTTAAAAATCCGCTGGCGGGCGTTACTTCTATACCAAGCCCACTAAAACGCCCGCTGGTAGCGTCTTTTAAATCTTTTAAATCTTCTTCATCAAGAAATGTGGAATGCGGATCAAGCCCACTGGCTAAACCGCGCAAGGCATTATCAAATAGTTTTTGATTCGGCACAGACTCAACGTAATATTTTTTAACAATTTCGAACGCAGTGCCAAAACGTTCAATATCGGCGGCTGTAACCGGATCATTTTGATAATCAGGTTTAATTTCAGCCGCGGTTGATGGCGTTTTAGCGCTGTCTGCGCAAGCTGTTGCGCTTAACGCAAAAATAATGCCGCATCCCAATACAAAAACGATTTTTTTTAATTTCATAAATTTTTAACTGCACCATTGTTCTGGATTAATAGGCTGGCCGTTATGGCGTATTTCAAAATATAAACCTGTGGGGCCTGGCACACCGCTATTGCCAACAGCAGCTATCAAATCTTCGGGTTTAACACTATCACCGACTTTTTTATAAAGTGCGGCGTTATGACCGTATAAACTCATATAGCCATTACCGTGATCGACAATTAATAATAATCCCAGGCCATGTAACCAATTGGCAAAAATAACATGCCCCCCGTAAATAGCATGTACGGGCTGACCGGCTGGCGCTTGAATTAATACGCCATTATATTTTAATTTACTATCCCCCAGCTCCGCGCCAAAATGCGCCACAATTTCACCCTGTGTCGGCCAGTGCAATTTTCCTTGCAAATCCGTAAAGGGAGCGTTAGCAAAATTGATAGCCTGTGTTGCCGGCGTATGATTAGTATGCCCACAAAAATGCGCGTATTTTTTACAGAGATTATCTTTAAACGTCTGCACTAATGAATGACTGGCTTTAGCCGTTACTTGCGCCGCTGGAAGATCAGATTTTTTAATAACATCAACTTTTTTCACTACCACCTGGCGTTTTTTATCAACTGTTAATTCAATGACTGATGACGAAATAGCTGGCGTAATGGCTGCAATATCAATGGTTTCAGGCTTTGTTGCCTGTAATGCAGGTTTCTTAATAATAAGAGGTTTTTTTGTGATGATAGGTTTCTGCGCAATGGGCGCAGGCTGTTGTGTAGTTGTTAGCATAACAGGAGATGCTTTTAAATTTAGCGCTTGTGGAATAGTAGCAAGCTCATATCCTTGCGCTGCTAACAGTGGCAAACTGGCTTGCAAATAATCCAGTGTAACGCTATAAGGATGTCCGACTATAACCACTACGCCATGACGTTTGGCAATCTTTAATGCTTCATTAAACTGTTTATTGATGGCCGCCGTTGTGCGTTTGTCATCTAAAAAAATATCACGGCCGATAAAAGGTACTTGATTCGCTTGCGCCATACGCGCAGCCACACTATGCGGCGCCGTCCGATTATCCAGAAAAAATAAACCCTGGGGTTTAATAGTTTCCATTATCCAGCTCATCGGTTCAGTGCGGGTAGTTAATAAACTGCCCATGTGATTATCTAATCCTTGTACATAAGGTACGCTGGCTATATTATCCGTTAGCGTTTTTATAAAAACAAGTTTAGACATGCCTTCCTGTAAACCACCCGCGCCCAGTGGATAATTATTTTGCGCCTGCATCGGTGTATTTAAAATGATGGTTTTATGCTGCGCGTGACAACGTTCGGCAATCTGAGCGCTGAAACGGCCGTGCGGCAAAATAGAGCAGGCAACCTGGCCAGGCAAGTCAGCGACTTTTAGGCCCTGTTGTTTTTGATCGCCTAGATTATCAATGACAATAATTATTTTAGGTTGTACAACTACAGTGGTAGCTGCCATGGCGTTATTAGCGAGTATCCCTACTAAAAAAGCAGCCGTTAACTTCCAGATTTGCATAAACAATTTTATCCCATATTTTTTCTTCGTCATCCTGAGGAGTGTAACGACGAAGGATCTCCTACTATAGGCGCCTTTCCAGGGAGATCCTTCGTTGCTAACGCTCCTCAGGATGACAGTAGTAATAACCCTGAAATTCATTCGTGACTATAATTGCACTAATGATTGCCCAGTCATTTCTAATGGAACAGGCAAATTCATTAAATACAAAAGTGTTGGCGCGATATCGGCCAGGTTGCCTTGTGCTTTTGTTATAATGGCATGCCGCCCATAATAAACAAAAGGAACTAATTCGCAAGTATGAGCGGTGTGCGGCTGCTGATTTTTTTCATCGAACATGCATTCGGCATTGCCATGGTCTGCGGTGATGATCATTTCGCCGCCAACGGTTTGCAAGGCCGTTTTTAGCTTGCCTAAGCATTGATCAACCGCTTCAATCGCTTTGACGGCCGCCGGGAAATTACCGGTGTGTCCTACCATATCGGGATTGGCAAAATTGCAAACAATCAGATCATATTTCTGGCTTTGAATAGCGTGGACTAATTGTTCCGTCATCTCAAAAGCACTCATTTCCGGCTGTAAATCATAGGTAGCAACTTTCGGGGATGGTACTAATATACGGTCTTCGCCGTTAAACGGTTGCTCCTGTCCGCCATTCAGAAAAAAAGTAACGTGCGCGTATTTTTCCGTTTCCGCCATGCGTAACTGCGTTAAATTTTGCTTAGCTACGTATTCACCTAATACATTGGTTAATGTTTGCGGTGAAAAAGCGCTAGTAGTTTTAATATCGGCTGCGTATTGCGTGAGTGAAATAAATGCGGCGAGTTGTGGCGTTTTATGGCGTTTAAAGCCGGTAAAATGATTTTCCGTAAAAGCGCGAGTTAATTCGCGTGCGCGATCGGCGCGGAAATTCATAAAAATAATAATGTCGCCATCGTTAATGGTAACCGGCGTTTGAATGCGGGTTGCTTTTACAAATTCATCCGTTTCACCGCGGGCATACGCCATTTTTAAAGCGGTTTCTGCTGTATCGGCCTGGTATTCCGCCGTGCCTGCGGTCAGCAATTCATAAGCCTTTTGTACACGTTCCCAACGTTGATCTCTATCCATGGCGTAATAACGGCCAATGATTGACGCAATACGGCCGCAGTGGAATTGCTGGCAGGTTTTCTCTAATTGGATTAAGGAATTCAGTGCGCTTTGCGGCGGGGTATCGCGGCCATCCAGAAAAGCATGAATATAAACGTCTGGCGCCTGCTGCTGCGCCGCTAATTGGATGAGTGCAAAAATATGCTGCTCGTGACTGTGGACGCCGCCGGGAGATAATAAGCCTAAAATATGGATGGCTTTTTGGGTTTTTTTAGCCTGGTTAATGGCGTCTAAAAAGACGGGGGTTTGTAAAAACGTACCCTCGGCGATGGCTTGATCGATACGGGTCAGTTCCTGGTAAACCGTGCGGCCTGCCCCCATGGTTAAATGGCCGACTTCGGAGTTGCCCATCTGTTCCGGCGGCAATCCTACGTCTAAACCGGAACCGGATAATAGAGCGTGCGGGCAATCCTGCCAGAGTGTGTCCCAGACAGGCGTGTCTGCCGCTAAAATAGCATTATGGGGTAAATCGGTACGATGCCCCCAGCCGTCTAGAATGATTAAGGCCATGGGTTTTGGTGTGGAATGCATTTTGTTGATTTACCCCTGTAAAAATCAAGGGGGGTATTGTAGCGGTTATTAATTTGGCTGGCTATTCTTCAACAGGAATGGCTCATCTTGCTTGCAATTTTGCAATACATTTGCAATACTATCTATTGCAAATACCTACATTTCTTTCATTTAAAGAGAGTTTTATATGGCTCATAGTATTACAACCAGCATTCGGCTTTCTCCCACTTTACGGAGTCAGCTTGAAGAAGCTTCACATACGTTGCATAGAGGCAAAAATTGGATTATTGC
>JBEPVU010000015.1:0-14022 GCA_041690855.1 Gammaproteobacteria bacterium
GTAGCGGCGGGTGAGGGAGCTCTTATCAGCATGAAATTCATTGTTGAAGAAAGCTATTTTAATCCCCCTCACCCGCCCAGGCTGTGCCTGTTCGGCCTCTCCCGCTGGAGAGGCGAAAATTAAGGAATTTAATTTTTTCTCCTGGGGAGAGAATCTCTAAATATTCTTATTGAATAAAATTTTTTCTCTGCGTATAATTCATTCTCAGATCGCGGGGTGGAGCAGTCTGGCAGCTCGTCGGGCTCATAACCCGAAGGTCGTAGGTTCAAATCCTGCCCCCGCTACCAAAGATTTATACGAGCTTTCAGTTCTTGGAAGTTTTTTAAAAGCCCCTTTTCAGGGGCTTTTTGTTAGGAGTGGGCGGTAAGCCCTTTTTTTATTTGTAGATTTGAAAAATGGCTAAAGATATTTCTGCGCTACAGAATTTGCTGGAGCCTACGGTTACAGCATTAGGCTATGAGTTGCTAGGTTGCGTTTATATACCACAGGGCAGGCAGGGCTTGTTGCGTGTTTATATTGATAATGAACAGGGAATTAAAGTGGAAGATTGTGAAAAAGTCAGCCGGCAGATTAGCGCCGTATTAGACGTTGAAGATCCTATTATGAGCGCTTATGCCTTAGAGGTTTCTTCACCTGGGTTAAATCGCCCCTTATTTAAATTGGCGCATTATCAAAAGTTCATAGGGGCATCGGTGAATATACGGCTGCATGTTCCACTGGAAAAGCGCCGTCAGTTTCGGGGAATTTTACAGGCTGTCGAAGTAGATAAAGTCATTATTAAAGTCGATGAGCAACTATTCAGTTTACCGTTTGCCGGCATTGCCAGAGCGAATTTGTTATAGTCAAAGCAATTCAGTTTTAGGCTAGGCGCAACCTACCTTGAGCAACCGGAGTGTATACGAATACATGAGGATTGCGAAAGGTAGGTTGCAACAACGCCTAAAAGTGAAGTGCGACGACTATATAGGATGTTATTGAAATGGGGAGAACTATACCATGAGCAAACAAGTGCTATTAATCGCAGAAGCGGTATCGAATGAAAAAGACGTTGATAAAGAAATTATTTTTAACGCAATAGAAGCCGCTTTGGAAATGGCAACCAAAAAGCGCTATACCGATGATGTTGCCGTACGCGTAGAAATTGATCGTCACACCGGCGATTATAAAACCTTTAGAGTGTGGACTGTTTTATCGGATGATTTAGAAGATGATGGCAGTGAAGACGGTGATTTTGAATTTTCGCCTTTTCAACATGTGCGGGTTTCGGAAGTTAGAAAAACTAATTCCAAGGCTAACATTGGCGATAAAATCGAAGAACCTATCGAATCCGTTGAGTTTGGCCGCATTGCCGCGCAAACAGCAAAACAAGTGATTGTACAGAAAATTCGTGAAGCCGAACGTGCAAAAGTGGTGAAAGCGTATGAAGAGCGCATCGGCGAATTAATTACGGGTACGGTTAAGAAAGTAACCCGTGACGGTATTATTCTGGATTTAGGCAATAATATCGAAGCGATTATTTCCCGTGAAGACATGATTCCCCGTGAGGAAGTGCGTACTGATGATCGTTTGCGCGGTTATCTTTACCAGGTCGAGCCCCGTGCGCGCGGCCCCCAGTTATTTATCAGCCGTACACATCCGCAAATGCTGGCCATGTTGTTTAAACTTGAAGTGCCTGAAATCGGCGAAGAAATTATTGAAATTAAAAGTGTCGCTCGCGATCCAGGTGCGCGCGCTAAAATCGCGGTCAAAACGAATGATAAGCGGATTGACCCGCAAGGTGCGTGTATTGGTATGCGGGGCGCGCGCGTGCAGGCGGTATCGGGCGAATTACGCGGCGAACGCATTGATATTGTGTTATGGGATGATAATCCTGCACAGTTGGTCATTAATGCCATGGCGCCTGCAGAAGTAGCCTCTATTGTCGTTGATGAAGATGCGCATACGATGGATGTAGCCGTGCGTGAGGAACAACTATCGCAGGCCATCGGACGTAATGGTCAGAATGTAAAGCTGGCCAGCCAATTAACCAGTTGGACGATTAATGTGATGACAGAAACCGAAGCCGCTGGTAAAACTGCAGCGGAAACGGAAAAAGTGCAACAGCGTTTTGTTGAGCAATTAGGGGTTGATGAAGAAATCGCCGCGATTTTAGTGCGTGAAGGTTTTGCCTCTTTAGAAGAAGTCGCTTATGTGCCTGTCGAAGAAATGCAAGACATTCCAGAATTTGATGATGAGTTGATAGAAACCTTACAAAATAGCGCGAAAGATGCGCTATTAACACAGGCCTTAGCCGGTGAAGAAAGTCTTAATACCGCAGAGCCTGCGCAGGATTTATTAGCCTTAGAAGATATGGATACCGAACTGGCTTTTAAATTAGCCAGCCATGGTATTGTCACACAGGAAGATTTGGCTGAACAGGCCGTGGATGATTTATTAGAAATTACTGATATTGATAAAGCAAAAGCAGCAAAATTAATTATGGCTGCACGCGCGCCGTGGTTTGCAGAAGAAAAGAAGTAGAGGAAGCAGAATATGGCAGAAATTACAGTAAGACAACTTGCAACACTGGTAAAAAAACCCGTTGAAGTATTGATGGTGCAATTACGTGAAGCGTTAAAAGATGAAAGCATGGCGATTACTGATCCCGATCAAGTGATTAGCGATGTAGCCAAGCGTAAATTATTAACTTATTTACAACGTAGCCATGGTAGCGATAGTGATGAAGGCGGTGAGACAGTCACAACCTCTAAAAAGATTACCTTGCACCGTAAATCAGAAAATAAAATTGTCATCAGAAGCGCCACCAGCGGCGGCCGCAAAACAGAAGTAAAAGTTGTCACCAAAAGAAAACACACCATTGTTCAGCCTGACCCAGAACAATTAGCGCGCGAAGCAGAAGAACAGCGCAAAGCGGAAGAGCAAGCGGCTTTACAAATCAAACAGGAACAAGAAGAAAAGGAACGGCAGGCAGTGGCACAAGCGGCCTTACTGAATCAAGAGACGCAAAATAAGCCATCTGACCAAAAGACAAGCTCTGCTAAACAACCGCTGGAAACAGCCGTTAAAACCACTAATAAAATAATTGAAGCGGCGCCAAAAGCAAAAGTAGACAGCAAAAAACCGGATGACAAAACAAAAGCGCCAGTTAAGACGGAAGTGGAACGCCGGCATATTGTGGATGACAGTGAGAAAAAAGCCAAAGCGCGCGTAGAACGTGAAAAAGTGGAAGCGACTAAATATCGTCATAAAGATATTTATGCGGCTTTAGATGATGAAAGTGAAGGTAATGTTCGTCATCGGCGTTCTGGTAGATCGCGTAGAGGTAAATTTGGTAGCGGTGAAAGCGCATTAAAACATGGTTTTGAAATGCCAACAGCGCCTACTGTTCATGAAGTGACCTTGCCAGAAACCATCACGGTGGGCGAACTGGCGCAAAAAATGTCGATAAAAGCAGCAGAAGTGATCAAAACACTGATGAAGTTAGGCACATTAGCCACAATTAACCAGGTGCTGGATCAAGATACGGCCGTTATTGTGGTAGAAGAAATGGGACATACAGCTAAACCCGTCAGTGAAAACGCGCTGGAAGAGGGTTTAATGGCCAGTATCGCTGGTGGTGGAGAAGCCTTAACGCGCGCGCCGGTTATTACAATCATGGGACACGTTGACCATGGTAAAACATCTTTACTCGATTATATTCGCCGCACCAAAGTAACCTTAGGCGAAGCGGGCGGTATTACGCAGCATATTGGCGCTTATCATGTAGAAACCCAAAAAGGCATGATCACCTTTTTAGATACGCCTGGACACGCTGCTTTTACCGCTATGCGCGCCCGCGGCGCTAAAGCAACAGACATTGTAGTGTTAGTGGTTGCCGCCGACGATGGTGTTATGCCGCAAACGTTAGAAGCGATTCAACATGCTAAAGCTGCGAATGTGCCGATTGTCGTTGCGGTTAATAAAATGGATAAAGCAGAAGCAGATCCTGATCGGGTTAAAAATGAATTAGCGAAACATAGTTTAATTCCCGAAGAGTGGGGCGGTGATACCATGTTTTTACCGGTATCTGCAAAAGCGGGTACGGGTATCGATGAATTATTAGATTCATTATTAGTACAAGCAGAATTATTAGAATTAAAAGCGCCTGTAGACGGGCCTGCGCATGGTTTGATTATTGAATCACGCCTGGATAAAGGCCGCGGCCCGGTTGCCACTGTATTAGTGCAGAAAGGTACTTTACATAAAGGCGATGTATTATTAGCCGGCAAAGAATATGGACGTGTGAGAGCATTATTAGATGAAAATGGCCAGCCGGTTGAGAGTGCAGGCCCTTCCATGCCGGTGGAAGTGTTAGGCTTAGCAGGTGCGCCTGCGGCAGGCGATGACGCCGTTGTAATCAGCGATGAGCGTAAAGCGCGTGAAGTGGCCTTGTTCCGGCAAGGTAAATACCGTGATGTAAAACTTGCGGCGCAACGTAAAGCTTTAAGCGGTGATATTTTAGAGCGTCTGGGTGAAGGTGAAGCTAAATCCTTAAACGTAGTATTAAAAACAGATGTGCAGGGTTCTGTGGAAGCCATTCAGGATGCTTTATTAAAATTATCCACGGAAGAAGTCAGAGTAAAACTCGTAGGTATGGGTGTGGGCGGTATTACGGAATCGGATGTAAATTTAGCGTTGGCTTCCAACGCGATCATTTTAGGATTTAATGTCAGAGCTGATAATTCTGCACGCCGGCTGGTGGAAAAAGAAGGCTTAATCATGCATTACCATAGCGTGATTTATGACTTAATTAATGAAGTTAAAAACGCTATGAGTGGTATGTTATCACCCGAAGTGAAAGAACAGATTTTAGGCCTGGCGGAAGTGCGGGAAGTATTCCGTTCGGCTAAAGTGGGTTCCATTGCAGGGTGTATGGTGATTGAAGGGGTGATGCGGCGCAATAATCCTATCAGGGTATTGCGTGACAATGTCGTTATCCATGAAGGCGAATTAAATTCCTTGCGTCGCTTTAAAGAAGACGCTAATGAAGTACGTAACGGATTTGAATGTGGTATTGGCGTAAAAAATTATAATGACGTGCGGGCAGGCGATCAAATTGAAGTTTACGAGCGGATAACCGTTGCGAGAACTGTGTAATGCCAAAAGATTATAATCGGACAGATCGGGTTGGCGAGTTGCTCCAGCGCGAACTGGCTATTTTAATCCAGCAGGCAGTGCGCGATCCGAATGTAGGCATTGTTACGGTGACAGCGGTAAAAGTAGCCTCGGATTTATCGTTTGCCAAAGTATTTATCACACAGCTTGATGATAATAAGCCCATTGAAAAAACTTTAAAATGCTTAAATAAAATGGCTGGTTTTTTACGTTTCCGTCTCGCTAATACGGTTCAACTGCGTATTATTCCACAATTAAAATTTGTTTATGATGTTTCTATCAGTCATGGCAATCGATTGGCTAGTTTAATCGAGGCAGCGGTGACTGAAGATGAAAAAAAACATAAAGAATAAGTTCTAACAAATCATGCAAAATAAAAAAATTAATTCCAAGCGCGTTGTCGATGGCATTCTTTTATTAGATAAGCCACTCAACGCATCATCAAACGCCGCTTTGCAAGCGGTAAAGCGCTTATTTAACGCACAAAAAGCCGGCCATACCGGCAGTTTAGATCCCCTGGCAACGGGCATGTTGCCGATTTGTTTTGGCGAAGCGACTAAATTTTCGCAATATTTATTGGATGCTGATAAACATTATTATGTCGTCGCTAAATTAGGCGAGAAAACGGCGACCGGTGATGTTGAAGGCGAGATTATCGAACAACATGCCGTGCCTGATTTTTCCGCTGCACAAATAGAAACAGTCTTAGCGCAATTCCGCGGCGCTATTGCGCAAATACCTTCGATGTATTCTGCTATAAAACATCAAGGCAGGCCATTATATGAATTAGCGCGCAAAGGCATAACGATTGAACGTCAGGCGCGCACTATTCAAATTTATCAATTAAATTTATTGGAACAAACGGAGCATACCTTAACGTTAGAGGTAAAATGCAGCAAAGGCACTTATATTCGTACACTGGTAGAAGATACCGGCGATCAATTAGGATGCGGCGCGCATGTCACCACGTTACGCAGAGTGAGTGTGAGTGGATACCAGCCTGAAAAAATGGTTACGATGGCGGTGCTGGAGCAACTGGCGGAACACAATAATGATCAAGCGCTGGATGCTTATTTATTGCCTATTGAAACGGCTGTGCAACAGTGGCCTGTTTTAAATATATCCGCCGCCGCTTATTTTTATCTATGCCGTGGACAGGCGATTATTGCGCCTTATGCGCCTGATAGTGGTTGGGTAGTTTTAAAAATGGGCGAACGTTTTATTGGATTAGGTGAAATATTAGCCGATGGTAAAGTAGCGCCAAAACGTTTGATTCAAACAGAACAGTAAGCAGCTTGCTTGTGCAAGTTTTCTTGAAAGTGTATGCTTTCTGTCAATCAATAATACCTTTGGATGAAGCGTAAGATTTTTTTCATGAAGAAGACAAAGAAGTGCATATCAGACGTTTGGATAAAGCTCTCGGCACTGGCTGGATTATGCGCTATTCTTATCACCGTAACGGGATGCAGCGAGAAAAACAAAGCCTTACAAGGTTACTTAGATGCTGATTATCACTACGTTTCCGCGAAATTTTCCGGCAATCTGCAACAACTCTTAGTGAATAAAGGCGATTCAGTAAAAGCAGGCCAATTGCTGGCTGTGCTGGAACAAGAACCCGAAAGTAATAAATTAGAACTTGCCAAAGCAAGTTATGCTAAAGCACTAGCCAGCCAGCGCAAAGAATTATTGAATCTCACTTTACAGAAAAATATCTATGACCGGCGCGCCAAGCTGGTGGCTAAAAAAATCGTTACCCGCGAAGAATTCGATGTTGCGCAAACCAATTACCAGCATGCTGTAATGAGCTATGAGCTGGAATCAGAAAGTTTAAAAATGGCGCAGACGGATTTAAAACAAGCCGAATGGGACATAGGGCAAAAATCTATTACTGCACCTGTTGATGGCGTAGTAACTAATACTTTTTATAAGCCAGGTGATTTAGTCAGTGCCGATCGTCCTATACTTTCTCTGTTAAGCAACAGCGATATTAAAGTAGTATTTTATTGCCCGCAAGCGCTCTTAAGCCAGCTATTTCCCGGTAAAATGCTGATGGTAAGCTGTGATGGTTGCACGGATTTATCGGCGAAGATCAGTTATCTGGCGCCTCAGGTTGAATATACGCCGCCCGTCATTTACAGCGAAAGTATGCGTAAAAAATTTACTTTCCGCGTTGAAGCGCTGCCGCAGCAAACACAAGGTAACTATAATAAATTGCATCCTGGTCAACCTGTTACTGTCTATTTGAACTCCTAATGGCTACCTCTACCGATACCGAAGCGCTCCCGAATGTTATTGCAAAAGATGACTGGCTGATCAACGTCACCGGCTTGTGTAAAAACTTTGATCATAAACCGGTCATTAAAAATGTTAATCTGCGGGTAAAACAAGGTGAAATATTTGGTTTTTTAGGGCCTAACGGCGCAGGCAAGACTACGATTATCCGCATGTTATGTGGCTTATTAAAACCGGATGCAGGCGAAGGGCATTGTTTTGGTTATGATATCCATAAGCAGGCAACTTTAATTAAAGCAAAATTTGGTTACATGTCACAGTATTTTAGCTTGTATAAAGATTTAACTATTTATGAAAATTTAGATTTAATTGCCGACTTATACGGAGTCAGTGATAAAAAAGCGCGCATTCACGAAATGCTGGAGCGCTTGAGTTTAGTGAAACAGCAGAAAATATTAGCCGGTACATTATCGGGTGGCTTTAAACAGCGCTTAGCATTGGCGGCGGCATTGTTGCCTAAACCGCTGTTATTAATATTAGATGAACCAACAGCGAATGTAGACTATAACGTCAGACAGAATTTCTGGGAACAAATGCATCAATTAACGGTTGAAGGCACCACGATTATCTTAAGTTCACATAATATGGATGAAATTAAGCGTTGCCAGCGCATTGCGTATATTTGTAATGGTATGGTGGTTGAGACGGGCACGGTGAAAGAAATTTTTGCTAAAACATGCCTGACAACCTGGTTGATTCAAGGTGAAAAACTAGAAGTATTGGCGTTAGAATTAAAAGAATATAAAAGCATTATGCAGATTATTGCTTTTTCTGATTGTCTGCGTATCAGTAATCAGGATGCTGCTATTTTAGAGCAGGTTCTTGCTCCCTATTTAAAAAATAGCGGCTATACCTGGCGAAAAGTCGATTCTAATTTAGAAGATATTTTTGTATGGCTGACTCGGTATGGATTATATGGTTAATAACGATTATGTGAACTGGCTACGGCTTTGGGCTATGATGAAAAAAGAATTCCGTCAGATGAAACGGCATTTTAATACTTTTTTAATGCTGCTCATCGTGCCGACCATACAAATGATATTATTTGGTCTGATTATTAATACCGATCCCAAACATCTGCCTACCGCAGTGCTTAATGCCGATACCGGCGTATTTTCACAGCGTTTTATTGAGGGATTAAAGAATACGGAATATTTCTGGATTACTCACCATCCTGCGACTGAACAGCAGGCAGAAGAATTGCTAGAGCATGGTCAGGTGAATTTTATTATTAATATCCCCCTGGATTTTACTGAAAAATTACTCAAAGAAGATCAGCCGCATATTCTATTAGAGGCCGATGGCACTCAACCTATGGCGATTACCAATGCCATTCAAATCGCTGATAATCTTTCAACGCGTATTTTTGAACCTTACTGGCAAGGTTCGTTAAGTTATCTGGCAAGTAAAAAACCAAATTATATTCTGGATGTGCATTATAATTATAATCCAGAAATGATTGCGCATTATTCAATTTTACCAGGCTTATTCGGCATCATTTTATGTACGACGATGGTGATGTTAACAGCAATATCTATTACGGCTGAATATGAATTAGGCACGATGGAAACGCTCTTATCAACGCCGGTTAAACCCCTGGAAGTGATTTTAGGAAAAATGATTCCAGGCTTGTTTTTAAGTTATGTATTATTACTGTTGATGATGTTTTTCTGCCATTGGGGATTCCAAGTGCCTTTTGTCGGCCATGTGTTTTTGCTATTAGCGGTAGCCATGCCTTATTTTGCGGCTAATTTAGGCACGGGTTTGCTGGTTTCTACCTTTACAAAAACGCAACTGGAAGCGATGACAGTGGGGAATTTTTATTTGTTGCCGACAGTATTATTATCGGGGTTTTTATTTCCGCTGCAGGGCATGCCGATCTGGGCGCAACATATTAGTGAGTTATTACCGGTGACACATTTTATGCGGATTGCACGCGGCATTATGTTAAAAGGATTAAATTTCGCCGCTATCTGGCAGGATTTATGGCCTATTTTAGTTTTTATGCTGGTCGTTATTGTAATCAGCATTAAGCGTTATCATAAAACGTTGGATTAGGATAATGCTTGACATCACTACCCCTTCTTGTTTCAATGCCAATATTATTTCAGGAAGTAAGCCGCTATGATGAATATTCGATCTATTCTATCGCTCTGCTTAGTATTGCTACTCACCGGTTGCGCTACTACTCCTAAGCCGCCTGTTACTCCCGCACCTGACGATACCGTAGTCGGTTTAGCAGAAGCCGCCAGTTCCGTGAGCCAATCACTCAGTGATTTGCGTGCCGTTGAAGTCTCTGCCTCGCCGCCGATTAACAATAAACGCATGCCATATCCTACCAGCTATGATATGAATGCTGAACGCGTTTCATTAGATTGGTCAGGGCCTATCGAGCCTGTATTACGCCGGATTGCTAATATGAAAAATTATCAATTCCGGGTGATTGGTACGCGGCCGGCGATTCCAGTACTCGTTACAGTGATGGCGAAAAATACTCCACTGGGTTATGTGCTCAGAGACCTTAATTTTCAAGCGGGCAACAAAGCAAGCTTGTGGGTTTATCCAGGCGTGCGTATCATAGAATTAAGATACGGTAAGGCTTAACTTTTTATAATCATTTAACACTATGACCAGACGGTTACTTTTAATAGCAGTGTTATTCAGTACGCTTGCCGGTTGCGCAAGCTCCAACCCTAATGCCGGTAATTCAATGGATAGTATGGCGCAAGTGCAGGCGCTAAAAGCCGACCGTTCGAGTGTCGTAGGAAAAAATATTAGTGAAATTCGCAGTGAAGCCTTAAAAGAAACGGCCTTAAGCACAGGCGCGCAAGGCGGATTAGCCTATCGCTCCAAACAAATTAACGCGGTATTAGCTAAACATACGACTTATCTGGATTACATCTTTAATTTTAATTTGTTATTGATGAATCACAATGTATTGCCGCCCGTATTGGTAGAAGGCGACAATAGCTTAAACCTGGATAATGACACAACGATTCGCATTGCTGATCGTACTTATAAAATTGTTAACCAGGCGCGTTTTGTGACCACACCACCTACCTGGCGCAATTACTTATGGTTGGCTTATACCAAGCCACAAGTACCGGATAATTCTTTGTTGCCGGAAAATGCTAAAGAACGTGAAATCTGGAAAAAATATGCCGCAGAAGGCTGGCAGCAAGGTATTTTACAAGCGGATGATATGTACCAGCAGAATATGGCGTTGTTAAAACGTGATTACACGGGCATGGTACGTTATAAATTCTTATTGACCCAGCACATGATTAATGCGCCTTATGTGACGCGCACCGATTTAGGCGTCACAGGCGGCGGTTCTGATATGCGTGTTAATGATCAAGTACTGCGGATTACCGAATTGCCGAGTCTGCAACCCGACAGTAAACAATGGAACCCTGTTATCAGTCCTTCTACTCAACCAGCACCATCACCATGACAGTTGCTTTAATGCCTAACGAGCCGGTACGTTTTACGCCGGCGCACCTGAATCATCTACTAGCTTTCTGCACCGGCTTAAATGCATCGGACATTACAATTCAGACTAACGAACCTGTGTATGTCGAAGTGTATGGCCGGTTACTGCGCATCACCAATCGGAAACTTTCTAATACGGAAGTGGGCGAATTATTAAATGCTATTTATGGCCCTAATGGCACTACACAGATTTTAAGCGGCGATGATGTGGACACCCACTATGAATTTCATCCTACCCGTACGGAACGTTATCGTTTTCGGGTGAATGGTACGGGTTGCCAGGTAGAAGGCCATGATGGTTTACAAATTACCTTGCGGACGATTCCCAGCGCGCCCCCCAAATTAGCCACACTGGGTTTAGATCCCAACATTATGGAAGCACTGGCGCCTTTTCAAGGCGTTGTTTATGTCACCGGTGCAACGGGTTCGGGTAAAAGCACTTTGCTGGCTTCCATTATCCGCGATATTGTGGAAAAAGAAGATAGTAATCGCAAAGTATTAACCTATGAATCGCCGATTGAATTTGTATATGATTCCGTTGAAATGCCTTCTTCAGTGGTCAGCCAATCTGAAATTCCCCGTCATTTACCTACTTTTGCAGCGGGCGTGCGCAATGCTTTGCGCCGCAAACCGCGTTTAATATTAGTAGGTGAAGCGCGTGATGCTGAAACGATCAGCGCTGTGCTGGAAGCGGCGTTGACCGGCCATCCGGTGTATACAACGCTGCACAGTAATGGCGTTGCTGAAACCATGCGTCGTTTAGTCACATCCTTTCCAGAAGGCGAGCGTCATGGCCGCACTATCGATATTATCGAAACGATTCGGTTATCGATCTGGCAGCAATTAGTGCCAACGGTGGATGGCAAACGTGTCGCATTGCGTGAATATTTGATTTTCAATGAAGAGGTGCGGGATATTTTATTAAACGCCGAGTTAAATAATATCACAGCAGTCACTCGTCAATTAGTTAAAACCCATGGTCAGAGCATGGCGTTGGATGCGCAGAAAAAATTTGAAGAAGGTATTATTTCCGAGCGCGATTTCAAGCTGCTGATGGTGAGTGCTAAACGCGCCGATCAGGATGCGGGGGTGGGTGTATCTTCGTCCCGTTGAAGTTTTGCGTATTATCCCTTCCCCCTTTCAGGGGGAAGGTTAGGATGGGGGTGATCAAAAAGAAGAGGGTATTAAAAATTCACTGATATTTTTAATACCCTCGCGTGCCATAATCGCTTTTAATTCAACTAAAATTCGTCTTATTACCGCAGGGCCTTGATAAATAAAAGCGGTGTAAAGTTGTAGCAAATGCGCGCCGGCAGTTAGTTTTTCGTAAGCGTCTTGGCCGGATGTAATGCCGCCGCAGCCGATAATGGTTAAGCGCCCTTGAGTGATTTTGTGAGCGCGGCGAATCATGGCGGTGGTGCAATCTTTTAAAGGCGCGCCGGAGAGACCACCGGCTTGTGCGCTGTGTGGATGTTGAGTAACGCCTTCACGGCTTAAGGTTGTGTTGCTGATGATAATACCGTCAACAGATTCATGGGCTAGATATTCAATTAAAGTTGTTTCCTGCGCTAACGTCATATCAGGCGAAATTTTTATTAATAAGGGAACCTTGCGCGATTGTTGCCGAATTAATGCCTGTATACCTGCAATAATAGGTTTTAATGCTTCCGCCGTTTGTAAATCACGTAAACCTGGCGTGTTGGGTGAGGAAATATTAAGGGTAAAATAATCAGCTTGATCTATTAATGTTTCAGCGCCTGTTAAAAAATCATCAATATAATTAATAGTATCTTTATTTTTGCCTAGATTAACGCCAGTAACACAAGTATGCGCCTGTTTTTTTAATTGCTGGTGCGCGTAGTTTAATCCTTTAGAATTAAAGCCGTAGCGATTAATAATAGCCTCGTGTTCTGTTAAACGAAATAAACGTGGTTTGGGATTGCCGGGTTGTGGTAAAGGGGTTACGGAACCGATTTCGACAAATGAAAATCCTAATTGACCTAATTTATCAAAAACGTCCGCGTCTTTATCAAAACCGGCTGCGAGGCCAAGTGGATGCGGAAAAGTTAAACCCATTAATTCCTGTGATAATCCTGTTAAATCCAGATCGGCAAGCTTATTTTTAACGGGTAAAAAACGCAGCATCTTCACGGCGAGATGATGGGCGGTTTCGGGTGGTAATTTATGTAAAATTTTAGTTGCCAGTGAATACATATTTTGCCTTATTTGCACTGAAATAAATGATACCCCACCTGGCCGCTGATTTTGCTTTTAATTAATTCCCAGTTGGCGGGTACTGGTAAAGGATTTAACGCGCTTTCTGCTTCAATGTAAATAGAGGCATTTTCAGCTAATAAATTTTGTTTAAGCAACCATTCACAGGTTGGTTTTATTAAATTTTGATTAAAAGGCGGATCTAAAAAAATAATATCAAAGGGTTTTGTAATTATTTTAGGGGACAATTTAGTCAAAGGAATTCTGGCGTGATAAACAGTGGCCTGATCTGCTTTGAATAAAATACGCTGTTGTTGTAAATATTGAATTATGTGTGGCGCTTCATCAATCAGCAAAACGGCGCTGGCGCCGCGTGATAAGGCTTCAAAACCTAATGCTCCGCTACCGGCGAATAAATCTAAACAGTTTGCCCCGGGAATAATGGGCGTTAACCAGTTAAAGACCGTTTCACGCACACGGTCGGGAGTAGGGCGCAAGCCAGGAATAGCTGGAAATTTAAGCTTGCGACTGCGCCATGCCCCGCCGATAATACGTACTTCACCGTGTTTCATTAATTTTTGTCAGTGGTTAGAAAGATAAGTAATATACCAGAATAAGAACGCAATTTTGAAATTGTGTATTATTCCTTCCCCCTTCCAGGGGGAAGGTTAGGATGGGGGTGATTAAAAGGCTGCTTTTTAGCTTAGATCACCCCCACCTTAATCCTCCCCCTTGAAGGGGGAGGAGATTAAAATACGCAAAACCTCAACGGGATGGGTATATGCCGAATCAATTGAATGACCATAGCTGCAATCACTGCCAGAAAAATCCATCTTACAAAACTGCTGCCTTTTTTAATGGCCAACCGCG
>JBEPVU010000016.1:0-13787 GCA_041690855.1 Gammaproteobacteria bacterium
GTCCTGCTTTTTTCAATAATGTAAAAATACCTGATAAAAAAGGTAGTGAAATTACAAGCCTTCAAGTCAATAATAAGGTTGTAGAGGAAAAATTAAAAGAGAAAAAAACAATTCCCGTTTGGATATGCCCTTAATTTATAAAGGATATTTTTATGTTGATTTTAACAAGGCGAATTAGCGAAGCAATAATCATTAGCGATAATATTACAGTGACCGTACTGGGTGTTAAAGGCCATCAAGTCAGAGTCGGTATTAATGCACCTAAAGAAATTAAGGTACATCGTGAAGAAATTTATCAAAAAATCCAGCAAGAAACTGAATTGCTGGGGAAAGATGATGAAGTTAATAATTAATAACAATGAGAGTGAAAAGCAATGCAATCGGATTAATGCCACTAATTCTGGATGTTTTTAACGCCCTTTAAGAAGTCAAACGCGAGTATGGGTATTTATAACAGTGGCCAATATATATTTTATGACAATGCATCAGTAATCTTTATATGCATTAAATATTGCAAAATGGCATCGCTAATGCCATAATGAGACTCAAAATGGTATTAGCAGTTCCAAAGTGTATTTTATGCAACTTATTAATCGTGTATTTCAAGCGCCTGCTCAAAGTTTTTTTCTCTAGCTTAAACCTGATCATCCTATCGATGTCTCTGAATTTGCATCCAGCCTATCAACCAGGTAAATTGCACAGGCTATTCAAAGTCAATCAGGAGCTTTTATGCTGAATATTATCTCGAATGCTTATGCTTCAACAGGGAGCGTGGGCGGCGCTACGCCGGAAAATAACATCGCTTCGTTATTGTTATTAGTAGGTTTTGTCGCCATTGTTTACTTTATGTTATTACGACCGCAGCTTAAGCGAGCGAAAGAGCAGCGTAATCTGGTGGCCGGATTAACAAAAGGTGATGAAGTGGTTACCACCGGCGGTGTTGTTGGTAAAATTACCAAACTAGCCGATGATTTTATCATGCTGGCAGTGACGGATACCGTGGACATTAAAGTACAACGCAGTGCAGTCGTTGCGGTATTACCTAAGGGAACTATGAAGGCAAGCTAATGCTATGATGAATCAATATCCACTTTGGAAAAATATCTTTTTAGTCGTTATTCTGCTGCTGGGGCTTATTTATGCGGCGCCCATGTTGTATGGCGAAGATCCCGCCGTGCAGGTTACACCCAATAGTGGCGTTAAACCGGTTGCTGATCTGCCAGCTAAAATTAGTGCTGCGTTAACGGCGGCTAATTTGCCGGCGCGGTCTATCCAGCAGGAAAATCAAACTATTCTGGCGCGTTTCACGAATACGGATGTGCAATTAAAAGCGCGTGATATTTTGCAGGCTTTATTAGGGGATGATTATACGGTGGCGGTGAATATCGCACCGGCTACACCGGAATGGCTGGAATCATTAGGTGCGCATCCGATGAAGTTAGGGCTGGATTTGCGCGGCGGTGTGCATTTTGCCTTGCAGGTGGATATTAATACTGTCGTTGAACAACGTATGCAGGGCGTTGTAAAAAATATCAGTGATGCGTTGCGCCAGGCCGATATTCGTTATGCGGCCGTTTTGCAGCAACAGAAACAGGTTATTGTGGGTTTTCGTGATCCTAAAGCGTTGGCCGATGGTCAGGCTTTACTACAAAGACAATTTCCAGAATTGCAATTTGCGCAACAGAATCAGGGTGATCGTTATCAATTAGCAGGCGTCTGGTCGGCGGACGGTTTGCTGAAATTACGCCAGACGGCGATTGATCAGACCATGACGACTTTGCGTAACCGCGTGAATGAATTAGGTGTGGCGGAGCCTGTGGTGCAGCAACAGGGGGCTGATCGTATTTCCGTCGATTTACCCGGTATTCAGGATACCGCGCGTGCGCAGCAGATTTTAGGCGGCACGGCAACATTAGAATTTCGTTTAGTGGATACTACCCACGATCCACGCACGGCTATCGGCGGCATGGCGCCAACGGGTTCATTGCTTTATAGCTATAATGGTCAGCCAATTTTATTAAAAGAGCAGGTTATTTTAACGGGTAATTCCATTACGGATGCGTCTGCCAGTTATGGTGAAGACGGCCGTCCTTCCGTTAATATCAGTTTAGGCGGCGGCGGTGAAAGTTATTTTCATCGGATAACGGGTGAGAATGTCGGCAAACCCCTGGCGATTGTCTATGTCGAACCTCGTATGCAAGAACAGACGATTAATGGTCAAGTCGTTAGAACCATTAAAAAAGTAGAGCGCATTATTAGTGTCGCTACGATTCAAAGCGCGTTGCCGGGTAATTTCCAGATCAGTGGATTAACTGATCCGCAGGAATCGCGTAATTTAAGTCTGCTATTACGTGCAGGCGCATTGCCGGCACCGATATTTATTGTGGAAGAACGCACTATTGGTCCGCAGTTAGGCGCTGAAAATATTCACATGGGCGTGATATCCATTGTAGTTGGTTTTGTCATCGCTGTTATTTTTATGGCGCTTTATTACAGCGTTTTTGGGTTGATTGCTAATCTGGCGTTGATGATTAATCTTGTATTGCTGGTTGCGCTATTATCTATTCTGGGCATGACGTTAACGTTGCCAGGCATGGCGGGGATTGTATTAACCTTAGGCATGGCGGTGGATGCAAATGTATTAATTTTTGAGCGTATCCGTGAAGAGTTACGCAATGGTAATTCTGTGCAGGCGAGTATTTATGCGGGTTATGAACGGGCGTTTGCGACTATTGTGGATGCGAATGTGACCACATTAATTGCGGCGTTAGTGTTGTTTGGAATAGGTACTGGCGCGGTGAAGGGTTTTTCAGTGACGTTATCACTGGGATTGATAACTTCTATGTTGACGGGGGTAATGGTGACGCGGGCGATTGTCAATGCGATATTTGGCGGGCGTTCGGTGAAAAAATTACCGATTGGAATTTAATATTCTCCTCCCCCTTCCAGGGGGAGGATTAAGGTGGGGGTGGATTAAATTACCCCCATCCTAACCTTCCCCCTGAAAGGGGGAAGGAAATAAATAAAAATCAGAGGTTGCGAAGATGGAATTTTTTAAAAAACAAACGAATATTAATTTCCTGGGGCTACGAAAAGTAGCGATGGTGGTGTCGATAGTGTTGTTTCTGGCATCGATGGGATCATTGTTGTTTCATGGTTTAAATTGGGGATTAGATTTTACCGGCGGTACGCAGATTCAGGTAGCGTTTCATCAACCGGCAGATTTATCGGCTCTGCGGGCTGCCTTGGATAATAGCGGGTTTCATGAAGCGGTGGTGCAGAGTTATGGTACGTCGAAAGATGTGTTAATTAGCGTTGCGCCGCAGGCTGACCTTAAGCAGCAGACATTGACGCAGCAGATACAGACGGCGTTGCCAGGCGCAAGTATTAAGCAGGTAGAATATATTGGGCCGCAGGTTGGGCAGGAGCTGGCGAGCAAAGGCGCGCTGGCGGTATTAATTGCGTTAATTGGCACTATGATTTATATCGCCATACGCTTTGAATATCGTTTTGCCGTGGGTGCGGCAGTGGCATTGATTCATGATCCTATTTTAATTTTAGGCTTATTTTCTTTTTTTCATTGGGAATTTAATTTAACCGTGTTGGCAGCCGTGCTGGCGGTGATTGGCTATTCTTTAAATGACACCATCGTTATTTTTGATCGGATCCGTGAAAATTTTCGTAAAGTGCGCAAAGGCACGGCCATGGAAATTGTAAATCTTTCGATTAATCAAACGTTATCAAGAACGATTATGACGTCGGCGACCACGTTAATGGTAGTGTTGTCATTATTTTTCTTTGGCGGCCCGATGATTCATGGTTTTGCCACTGCGTTAATTATTGGTATTGTGGTAGGTACATACTCTTCTATTTATGTCGCCGGCGCTTTATCCGTTGTTTTAGGCTTAAGCCGCGCCGATCTTATGCCAACGCCTAAGCAGGCGCTGGATGATCGTCCTTAATTACCTCTTGATATTATGCAAGAAAAAATCATCGTTAATAATCCCTATTTGCAACAATTAAAGCAATTAATTTTAAATTATATTGCTGATAAGCCAGTGCAAATTTTCTTATATGGCTCCCGTGCGCGTAATACGGCGCGAAAAACGTCTGATGTTGATATTGCTTTATTATCGAAAGATAAACTACCAGAAGGATTTATTACTAATTTACGTGAAATTATTGAAGAAAGTACCATCCCTTATCAAGTCGATATTATTGACTTAAATCAGGTTGATGATAATTTTCGCCAAAAAATATTAAAGGAAGCTAAATTATGGAACGTTTAAAACAAAGAATAGCAATAGCAAAGCAAGCCTTATCAGCTTTGCAGGAAGTATTAGCCATGCCATATTCAGCTATTGTTCGTGATGCGGCTATTCAGCGTTTTGAATTTACGTTTGAAGTGCTATGGAAGTTAGCACAAATCTATTTACACCAAAAAGAAGGACTTGATATTAATTCTCCCAAAAGCGTTTTAAGAAGTTGTTTTCAAGTCAATTTATTAGCCAGTGAAGAGCAGGTTGTAATTGCTCTTAAAATGGCAGACGATCGCAATTTAACTGTGCATACCTACAATGAAAAATTAGCCATGCAAATTTATAACCACTTGCCGGATTATTTTAAATTGATGCAACTATTGTTTGATAGTATTGCAGGTAATTTAAACGTGTAGCCGTTTGCGCTGCGCAACAGCAGCTAGTTCAGGATATCCTACAGGAAGCTATTCTCGTTGCTTCAGCTATTTATTTTATGGGCATAAAAAGTAATATTACCTTGAAAATCCGGTTGTCATCTCCGGATTTTCAAGGTAATATTACCTTATGATTACTCGATTAACCTACCTGAATAAAATTAAAGACCTTTTAGCGCAATTTCCAGTGGTTGCTTTAATAGGGCCGCGTCAGATTGGCAAAACCACGCTAGCGTTGGCTATTGCTGAACAAAGTACCCCTGTACATTTTTTTGATCTGGAAAACCCTGCGCACCTGGCGCGTCTGACAGATCCACTATTGGCGTTAGAAGCGCTGACGGGATTAGTAATTATTGATGAAGTTCAACACCATGTGGATTTATTTAAGGTATTGCGTGTTTTAGCAGACCGGCCGGATGTCAATTGCCGATTTTTAGTATTAGGCAGCGCTTCGCCAGTATTACTTAAACAGAGTTCAGAAACACTGGCCGGCCGCATTGCTTATCTGGAAATTCAGGGTTTTTCTTTGCGAGAGACGGGATCTAATGCGTTAAATCAGCTATGGTTGCGCGGCGCTTTTCCACGCTCATTTTTAGCGCCTACGGAAACAGGAAGCGTTCAATGGCGGCAGGAATTTATTCGGACTTTTCTGGAGCGTGATATACCTCAACTGGGTATTCAAATTCCTGCTCTTACTTTAAGACGTTTCTGGATGATGCTGGCGCATTATCATGGCCAGCTCTGGAATGCGGCAGAATTTGGCCGCGCTTTTGGTATGAGTGAAAAAACGGTGCGACATTATTTAGATATTCTGACGGCTACTTTTGTCGTTAAGCAATTGCCGCCCTGGTGGGAAAATATCAGCAAACGGCAAGTCAAAGCGCCTAAAATTTATCTCAACGATAGCGGTCTTTTACATACTTTACTGGGGCTTGATACGCAGGAAGCCTTGGAAAGCCATCCCAAAGTAGGCGCGTCCTGGGAAGGGTTTGCCATGAATGCCGTGCTGACGCAATTAAATATTCAGCCCGAGGAAGCATTTTTCTGGCGCACACATGCCGGCACGGAGTTAGATTTGTTAGTACTGCATGGCAACCAGCGATTGGGTTTTGAATTTAAAAGAACATTAGCGCCGGCGCCGGGGCAATCTTTAATGAGAGCGGGTGAGGATTTAGCCTTATCGCAGGCATTTGTTGTTTATCCTGGTGCTGAAACTTATCCGCTTACCCGGCATATTACGGCACTAGGATTGCCGCGCGTGTTGGAAGATTTGACGCCGATCAGTTGATAGCTTGCGTCAGTACTACAGATAAGTTTAGTGTTTTCACCTCTCCCCTCGGGAGAGGTCGCCGCGTAGCGGCGGGTGAGGGAGTGCTTATCAGCATGAAATTCATTATTGAAGAAGGCTTTTTTAATTCCCCTCACCCGCCCAGGCTGCGCCTGGTCGGCCTCTCCCGCTGGAGAGGCGAAAAAAATAGGGCTGGCTTAGAAACTTATGTATAAACCTATGCCTTGAAAAGGGGAGGAAACTCAAATTATTGCCAGCAAATGGCCGGTGTTTGCGTTTCTGTATCACTGCTTTTCGTTAAAGTAATAGTACTGCACGCCGTATCCTTGGTTTGTGAGTTTTTCGCCGTTGCCGTGAGTGTGTAAGCAGTGCCGGAAAGACTGCTAATACTCAGATTATAATAACCTTGCGGTGTCACCGTAATACCGCCCCAAACAGCAGTTAAATCACCATAACTGGCATTATCCAGCCGGTATTTTTCTTCGGCTGCCTGAAGATTCAATAGTGTGGTGATCGCGTCATTGCGCCGGCCTTTTAATATAAAAGTCTGATAGGAGGGATAAAAAAGCGTAATAGCCAGACAGGCAACCACCAGTACCACTAGCAATTCCACCAGCGAAAATCCATGCTTTATACGCATCCTAATGGCCTCACAGAAAGTTATTTATGCACTATATTAGATAGTATAGGAGAAATTACGATGAAAAATGGGTTTTCGTTCATCGAATTGATGATCGCTTTGATCGTTATGCTAATACTGGTGTTGCTGGCGGCGCCGGCCTATCAGAATTTTATAGGTCAAAATCGGATAACGGCGGCGGCAGAGAGCTTGTATAGCGATATGGCGCTGGCGCGCTCGGAGGCATTGCGTAAAAAAAGTACGGTTTTTGTAGCGGTGCAGACCGGAACCAGCTGGTGTTATGGCTTGTCCGACGCTGCAACCTGTAATTGCACTACCAGCAATAGCTGTAAATTGAACGGCATTGAACGCGTTGTGAGCGTTACGGCTTTTCCGGGTGTGACGATAGGCGTTAGTGGTTTAACCGGCAATGCTATGTCGTTTGAAGGAATTCACGGTTCTAGCGGCGCTACCGGACAAGTCAATTTTACCGCGTCTAGTAAGACCCTTAGCGCTGCGGTGACGCCGATGGGTAATATTAGAATATGTTCCAGCAATGTGGGTGGCTACAGCGGTTGCTGATTTAAGGCGTTAATCCGCCACTGCCAATACCGCCGCCTTTAATGGCGAGACCCGAAGAGGCCGGATCAATCGAAGCGATAACCGTACTGAGCGTCAGGCTTTTGCTGCTGCCATTAGAGGCCGTCCAGGTGGTGGTAATGTCAACAACATTATAGGCGATGGTGGTATAATTGGTGACTGTCCAGGTACGGGTGTAGGTTGCATTATTGCCCGTGACCGTATCGGAACCTGAAACGATATCTTCATAAGCAATATAACCGGATGTCGTGTTAACAACCGAATAATCCCGCAGTGCTTCCAGCTTTTGCTCCGTTAAGCCCAGCGCCTCGCTGCGTTGTGCAGCCAGGTTATTAGTGGCAATCAGATGCGATTCAAATTTTGCCAGCGCGGCGAGACTGGCGCAGAAAACTAACAGCGCAATCAACACTTCAGTTAATGAAAATCCTGCTCGCTTGTGTTTATATTGCATATTAAAAATCCTTCCAGCTTCCCGCAACGGGTGCATATTTCTGGCTGAATTGTGAGAGATTATTCAGAACGCTGCTACTATAATTCAGCACAATATTACCCGAGGCGTTGAAATTATTGCCTACGGCGGATATGCCATTGACGGTAACATTACCAGAAATATTCCAATCGCCAGTTGCCAGCACAAAACCATAAATCGTGAGTGTTCCGCTGATATTCATATTACCGTTAACGATGACAATAACAGGTGCGGCAGCGCTGCCTAAGGTTGCACTGCTGGAGAGATTAGCGTTGCTGTTAAACCAGATCACTTTTCCCGTGGTGCCGTTTAATGTAGAGGCAAAATCAGCGCCGCTGTTGTAAATAATATTGGCTTGCGCTTTCACCGAAGCTTGCGAAGCGCCAAAGAAATTCTGGAAAAAAGCGGTGGTGGTAGCATTGCCTAAGGCGGACTGATTGGAGATTACGTTAGCGACACTGCTGGCAATGTCAGTGGTAGTGCCAAGTCCAGTGGTAAAAGTAGTCGCGCCGCTTTTGTTAATAGTACTGCCAGTATACAGCGTACCGTTAGTAGCGGTATTAGTGGTGGTGACGGTTCCGCTGATATTCGCTATTTTTTTAATGACCATTGCCTCATTGCCTGCATGAGGCAATAGGCTGTTATAAAATGCCACTAATTCGCTGACTGTGCGGGTAACGCTGCCATTGGCGCTGGTACCTGTGCAACTTACTTTAACCAGACTGAAATTATTACTGACCGGATTGCTATAGTTAATCGTATATTGAGCGCCATCGTTTAAAGCCACATTGCTGGTACTACTGTTGGAATAGGCATCAATGTAGCCGTCGTTATTAGCGTCTTTAACAATAGTGGCGATATTAGCCATCAGATAAACAATGCCAAATTGCAGCCCCGCGCGGGACGCTTCCAGGGCTTGTGCGGAATCATATTCATTGGCGCTGATGCGTTGTTCAGTCAGCGTGGATTTGGCAACCGCTAAGACCATGATGCTAAGACAAAGTAAGAGTACCAGGGTGATCACGAGAGTGGTCATCCCTTTTTGTCGTACTGAAGAAGTATATCTCATATGACCTCTTGCCCGCTTACGGGGTAAATACATCGTTCGCTGCCCGTACCGTAGCGGTTAATGTTCGGGTAATGCTAGTATTGCTGGTTAACTGGCCTGTCACTGAAATAGTAATCGTGCGTACGGTAATCGTAGAGGCGCCACCCGCAGCAACCGTTTGATAGGCGGTGGGAACTGCTGTAAACGTCAGCGCTGTAATGGTAACGAGAGTAGGATCAGTCATATTTTCCCAATTAGTATTAATGGCTGTGCAATTAAACTGCGCGCCGGAAGGCCGGACTTGAATAGCATTGCCGCTTAAACGAAAGCCATAACGTTCATCGTCTGTGCCGCTGCCGAGCGCTGGGAGCGAGCCATTACTATTACTATCATAAGTAAAAAGGATACAGCTTGACGAGGGCAGACTGATGTTTGTGCTGCTGGTCATAAAAGGATTAGAATTACTGCTGGTGGGCGGCAAAACATCGTTTTGCGCGTTCGTCCAATAGCCTGCTCGCCGGATTTCGCTGACCATGATATTCATCGCCGTGCGTAATTGCTGATCAAGCCGGACAATCTGCAAATTGTTATTGCTGCTTTGCAGCGTGGTGACGGTGACGGTCATCACGCCCAGTAATACTGTCAGACTCAAGGCTATCGTGATCATCAGATCAATTAAGCCCAGTCCCTGGTTATGAGTCTGGTTTGATGCGCGGGTCAATGGCATGTCCTTCACCTGACGTGAAATATCTCATACTTAAGTATAGAGGGTTTCAGCGCGCCGTGTTGAGGTTCTGCAAAATAGCTTTAAAGATTTTTGGACTGCCAGCAATAATATCGCCAGTGTTTAAATAGTCGTCACCGCCACGGGCATCACTGACCAGGCCACCGGCTTCTAAGACCAGTAAGCTGCCTGCGGCGATGTCCCAGGGCGATAGGCCAAACTCCCAATAGCCATCTAAACGGCCGGCGGCTGTGTAGGCGAGATCCAGGGCGGCTGAACCCGCCCGGCGAATACCGCCGGCCTGCGGCATGATGTGTGCTAAGGTTTTCAGATAAGCCGTAAAATCAGCGGTAGGGCGAAAGGGGAAGCCGGTGCCTAATAACGTATCTTTTAAGTTTATTCGTTTACTGACTCTTAACCGGCGATTATTTAACTGTGCACCGCCACCACGGGTGGCGGTAAAGGTTTCCTGACGGATAGGATCGTAAATCAGGCCCTGTTCAATGCGGCCTTTGTGTTGAAAAGCAATGGAAATGCAAAAATGCGGAAATCCATGCATAAAATTGCGTGTGCCATCCAGCGGATCAATGATCCAGACCATGTCTTCATTGCCTTCCAGATGGCCGCTTTCTTCGCCTAAAATGGCGTGGTGAGGGTAGGTTTTGCGGATGGTATCGATAATAATTCTTTCGGATTGTTTATCGATTTCGGTAACAAAATCATTCTGCTGCTTCTCCGCTATATGGAGGGTATCTAAACGGCTGGTAGCTTGTACGATAATATTACCGGCCGCGCGGGCTGCGCGGTCGGCTATGGTGAGCATTGGGTGCATAGAGTGGTACTACTTATTATTATTTGAGCTGATTTGGTTAAAGGTACATGTTTCCAGGGAGTTTACGCAACATTGACCAAAACCGCTAGGGCAATTGCCCCAATAATTAGCAGGCCAGGGCGGCTTAAAGTTGCCACTTTTTTGTAACATGACGCCACCGGCTGGGTTAGTATAATAACAGCTTACGCTGCCATATATACCGTTGATAATCATAGCTTTCTGAAAGGCATCGACGGCACTGATCCGGCCATTGTAAATAGTCCAGCCAGCCGGTAAGTTGGTGGTTTTGGGTGGACAGGTTTCATCGGCGTAAGAACAGCCTAACCAACCGATTAAAGCGAATAAAATAAACGCTTTTAAAAAACGTGGATAAACCATGATCTAACTCCTTGTTAAAAGTAAGTAGGTAACATCATAACACTGATGCTAACCTGATAAACAGACTCAGATTTCGCAAATACAGGCCATAAAAATGCTTAATTTATTCAATAATATTCGTATTGTATTAGTGCGGACCTCTCACCCGGGTAATATCGGCGCGGCGGCGCGTGCGATGAAAACGATGGGATTACAGCACTTATATTTAGTGCAGCCGAAATTTTTTCCGGATCCAGCGGCGGTGGCGCGTGCCAAGCAAGCAGAAGATATTTTAAATAACGCGCCGGTGGTGGCTACGTTGGCGGAAGCGATTGCGGATTGTTGTTTAGTATTCGGCGCCAGCGCACGTCCGCGCGATCTCGTGTGGCCTTCGGTGACTGCCGCACAGGCAGGCCAGCAGATAATTCCCGCGGCGGCGCAATATCCTGTTGCGGTAGTATTTGGCAATGAGCGCACAGGATTAACCAATACAGAAATTCAACAATGCCATTATCAACTGACTATTCCAGCTGATCCAGTCTACCGTTCGTTAAATTTAGCGGCCGCCGTGCAGGTGATGGCGTATGAAATTTATCAAAATTACCTGGCGGCGGCTAATCAATCCTCAATTGCGCCTGAACCACTGGATTTAGCGAACATGCGCGAATTAAACGGATTATACGAACATTTAGAGCAAGTATTAATGCAAATTAAATATTTAGATCCTGCCCAACCCGGCCAGCTCATGCCGCGCTTACAGCGGCTCTATAACCGCGCCCGCTTGGAAAAATCAGAACTTAATATTCTGCGTGGGATTTTAACGGCGGTGGCAAAGCAATTGGCTTAGTATTTAATTAAGGGTGTAACTAATCTTGATAATTCACTGACCAGATAAAGCGGCAGCGAAAGAATATGATTGTCATAACTCAGCGGTAATTGCGAAATACGAACGCCTAAGCGAGATTTTTTTTCTGCCATAAAAAGGTTAAGCGATTTTAAGCGGCTGGTAGTACCCGCCTTGACTTCAAGGGGAATAATTTCTCCATTAACTGTAGTAAGAAAATCAACGGCTGCCTGACTGCCGTTTTTTTCCCGCGACCAGAAAAATAATGGCGTTTCTTCGAAATGATCGATATTAGCCAGTAATTCCTGTCCGACAAATTGCTCGGCTAATGCCCCTTTATTGAGTAGCAATAAATCTTTTTCAAACAACAACTGCGCTTCCAGTTGCAGGGCGCGTATAACAAGACCCATATCCACAAAAAATAACTTCATTTTTTTTTCATTCATTGTAGTAGCAAAAGGCAAGCCAGATCCGCTGGTTGCATAAGCGGCATTAATTAAACCGGCATCGCATAATTTTTCAAGCGCAGTTTTTAAATCGCGTGTGCGCATTTCGTTGTCAATATGGCTGAATTTAAAATCAGTTGCAATTAATCCTGGCACTTTAATAAAAAATTTCTGCAAGTATTTATGTTGAGCATGGGTAGCATATTTACCAAAGTCGTGGCGATAAGTGCTGAGTAAACTCGTTTGTAACTGTTGCACCCGTGTTAAATCGGCATGAGTGATATAATCCTGCACGACAGCAGGCATACCTCCTAAAATCGAATACTCTTTCACTAATTTTAACAGGTGGTTATGAACGGCTTCTGGTATTGATTGTGATAAAGTTATATTTTCTAAGTATTCAATCAGTTTTTGATTTTGTGTAGCGGCAAGAAATTCTTTAAATGAGAGAGGCTTTAAATAAATAAACTGTATGCGTCCAACAGGCATGTGAAATTTTTCATCATTCAAAATAAATTCTAATAACGAACCGGCGCCTATCACATGTAAAGTAGGTATTTTTTCCTTGAAGTAACGTAATGCAGCAATCGCATTTGGACATTCCTGAATTTCATCCAGAAAAAGCAAGGTTTTGCCAGGTATAATCGATTGGCGGGTGAGTAACTCGATGGCTGTTAAAATATTTTCGGGTTGTAAAGTTTCAAAGCAGTTTTTGTACTCTGGTTGCAGTTCAAAATTAATAGTGACAATATTTGAAAAATATTGCCTGCCAAAATTTTCAATAATAAATGTTTTACCTACCTGTCTTGCGCCTCTTAACAGCAATGGCAGAAAAGCGGGACTATTTTTCCAGTGCAGGAGTGCTTGTTCGATGTGTCTACGCATTTGGCTATTTTAACCCCTTGTTTTAGCCAATAGTTGGCTATTTTTAGGGGTTATTTTAGCCAATTACGGCTATTTTGTAAAGATAAACTCTCTTTACTACAGCGTTTCGCTAATTATATCTGACAAGTCTCCTCCCCCTGAAAGGGGAAGGAATATGAGACATACACATGCAACTCTATAGTACACGACAATGTATTGAAGTAAGTGTGTTAGTTGTCCGTACATTTGTTAAACTACGCGGGTTGCGGGTTACTCATCAAGAATTGCGCTATAAATTAATAGAAGTTGAACGCAAAAAGCATTCGATGGGTTTTATATCTTAATTATTACTATGAAATTACCTATTTATTTAGATTATGCCGCCAGTACGCCGCTCGATAAGCGTGTGTTAGGAAAAATGTTGCCGTTTTTAAGTGAGCAGCAAGGATTTGGTAATCCTGGCGCTAGTCATCATTACGGCCGTGAAGCTATGCAGGCGATTGTAGAAGCGCGTGCGCAAATAGCGGCTTTGATTCATGCGCATCCAGTAGACATTATTTTTACGTCTGGCGCTACGGAGGCCAATAATTTAGCGATAAAAGGGTTTGCCTATGCTAATCAAAATAAAGGTAAGCATATTATTACTTCTGCGATTGAACATAGTTCTGTTTTAGATACCTGCGCACAACTGGCGGAAGACGGTTTTACAGTGACTTATTTACAGCCTGCACACAGTGGTTTAATTGATTTAATACAATTAAAACAAGCGTTGCGCACGGATACGATTTTAGTCAGTTTGATGCATGTCAATAATGAAATTGGCGTTATACAGGATATTGCTGCTATCGGTGGTGTAGTGCGTGAATCAGGCGCTTTTTTTCATGTGGATGCAGTGCAAAGTGCAGGTAAATCTATAATTGATTTAACGCAATTGCCGGTAGATTTAATGAGTTTTTCTGCGCACAAGTTATATGGGCCTAAAGGCGTGGGCGCTTTGTATATT
>JBEPVU010000017.1:0-13762 GCA_041690855.1 Gammaproteobacteria bacterium
GGGTAGGGCAGTGCAGAAAGCCCCAGGAAGGCGCGATAACGTTTCAACGCCGCCAGCATGGCGTCGCTCACAGCGATACTACGCTCTTTATTACCTTTCCCCACTGTTTTAAACCACCAATTACCATCATGGTCTTTATAAAAATGTCCCATCTGCGGCTGCCAGCGTGGACTTGCTGCTAACTCAGAAATACGCAGATACATGCCATACAAGGCTTTCATAATAAATAAAGTTCTTTCATATTTTGCGGGACAGTCTTTTGCTAATTGCTCAGCGGTTTCAACAACATATATCCATTGCAATTCCGACAAACGGCGAATCACTGTCTGGCTTTGCTGTTTGCGGATAAATTTACTTTTCTGCCTGATCTGCGCTACGGGATTAAAACCAATACTCTCTTCCTGAATTAAATAACTATAAAAACTACTTAACACCGCAAAAATAGCCTGCAAAGCTTTTTGTGATAAAGCATATTTTTTAGGGTCGGGCAGCAGGCCCTTACGGTGCGCCAGTTTAGAAACGGACACTACAAACGGCCGCCATTCTGGATTAGGCAAGCGCTGGCCTTCTTTATCAACAAATCGCGCCACATTTTTATGGCCTATCCAGCTCAGCGGCGGTTTCTGGCAGAATTCCACAAACATTTCAATATCCTGCCGGCGTAATTCCCGCACTGATTTTTTTGCCGTAAACCATGACCAATGCAACAAACGTTCCAGCTCACGCCGATAGGCATTAAAAGTCGCCTCACTACCGCGATACATATATAAAAATTGACTAGTATGCTTATAATCCTCAGCGGCAAAACTTAATAAATGCGTAGGCAGGGCCGCTTTAACATCAAGATATTCAAGCGTATCGAAAAGGGGAGAGGGTAGTTGCTTAAGTTCAGCCATAATAAATTTTTCTAGAGTAGAAAAAATTAACAAATAACAAATTATAATGATATTATTTCAGAGACTATACTCCTTCTACTTAGGATTTGCATTTTTTTGCTGTCATCCTGAGGAGTGAAACGACGAAGGATCTCCCTATAACGACGCAAAGTCAGGGAGATCCTTCGTCGCTGACGCTCCTCAGGATGACACACGAAAAATAAAAATCAGCTTCAAAAGGAAAACTATGTGGTTTAAAAATCTCTGCATTCTACAATTAAAGGACACCTTTAACTTATCGCCCGAAGAATTACATGAACATTTATCTGAACACGCTGCCCGCAGTTGCGGCGTATTAGAAACCGCTTCCTATGGCTGGGCGCCACCCTTAGGCAACGATCATACCATGCTTGTACATGCCGCCATGGGTTGCAATATGATGACCACCCGCAAAGAAACTAAATTGCTGCCTGCGACGGTTGTTAAGCATTATCTAGACGAACGCATACGCGAAATAGAGCACAGTCAAGGGCGTAAAGTCGGCAGCCGCGAAAAAGCTAAGCTGCGCGAAGAAGTCACCTTTGAATTAATGCCGCGCGCGTTTCATAAAACGCAGTCGCTTTATGGTTATCTTGATACGCGCAATCAAATGATTATTATTGATACTGCCAATATTAAAAAAGCAGATACTTATTTAGAATTATTGCGTGAAAGTTTAGGCAGTTTTAACGTCACCTGGCCGGAAGTCAAAACCTCCCCCAATCACGTAATGTCACAATGGCTGCTGAATAAACAAGCGCCCGCAGGTTTTACGATTGACGATGTCTGCGAATTAGTAAACCGCAAAGGCGATGGTTCCATCATCAAATGCGTTAAACAAGATATGACCGCCGATGAAATCCAGGAACATATCAATGCCGGTAAACAAGTCACCCAGCTTGCACTGACCTGGGAAGATAGAATTTCTTTTATATTATGCGATAACCTAACCTTAAAGCGGGTGCGTTTCTTAGATTTAATTATGTCGGAAGCCCACGATGCACAGGCAGAAACCGCCGAACAGCGTTTTGACGCCGATTTTGCTATTATGACCTCAGCGATTAATAGCTTATTGCCCGCGGTATTTAACTTATTTGATGGGTTAGCGAAAGATTAGGATTTTATTATGAATGACGATACTAAAAAAAATCCCTCCATGGTCGATAGCCTTATGGCTATTTTAGAAAAAAAATCACCCTCCTGGCTAAAGAAAAAAGTTTTTGCTCAAACAGACGATCAAGACAGCGGCGGCGATGATAGCGGAACCGCAGGCGGCCCTAAAAATACACCTTCACCCAGCGAAGAAAAAACTGAAGCTTTTACAACAGCAGAACAAAAAGAAAAAATAGAAAAAGAAACACCTGAGCGCCCTGAACAGGCAGAAGAGGAAGAGGAGGAGAGTGAAGCAGGAGAACCCGAAGAAATTGAAATAGAAGATGCCGAAGTAGAAGAGGAAGGCACTGAAGCTATTGAATCTGCAGAAAAGGAAGAAAAAGCGGAAATGCCTGAAAAAGAAGACGCTGAAGAAGACGCTGAAATTGAATGGCCGGAAACAGAAACCCCCGAAGCATCAGAAGAAAATGAAACAGAAGCAACAGAATCCCCAGAAGAAAAAGAAAACAGTGAAGCGATTGAAGAACAGGATGAGGCAGAAAGCGAAGAGGCGGAAGAAGACGAAGAATCTGATGAAGAGGAAGAGCTAGAAGAGAACGAAGACGAAGAAAAAGAGCCTCAGGAAAAAGCAGAAACTGAAAATCAGGAAACAAAAAAAAGTGAGCCAGAAAAAGCAGAATTAAAACATACTGAGGAGGAACATACTCACACTGAAAAGCCTCATGCTCATACGGAGTATCAATATTTAGCTGCGAAATTCATCGATTTGAAAGATAAAAAAACAACCAGTGAAAAAAATATTAAAGATGAAATTTTAGCAAACGTATTACCTTCCGAGGAAGAAGAATTAGAGCCTGGTCCAAAGGAATAATCCATTGATGGAAGGCACTTGGCTCTGGTAAAATATCAAAGTGTATAAAAACACAAAATCTAATCTAAACAGGAGCTTTATAGTATGAAATCTTTTTTAAACCTATTAATAAAAACCATTTTTTTAACGACAATCGGATTAACTATTAATGCTGCCAACGCCGCTGAGCGTACATCGGTTGTTGGAAGCGATTCCTGTCAAAAGCTGGCAGGCACGCAAAAACCGTTTATTTTAGTATTAAAAAAAGGCGAAGAAATATTTACGGCAATTACTCAATGTACTACCGTCATGCATTTACAAGCAGCTTCATTTTCAGGCGTTGGCGCTTTTGCAAACCCCGTCTATGGACATCTCAATACTAAAATTAAACAATTCGAACCACATACTTTCAATGGTTTTTACATAATTGGCTCCTTGAATGGAAATCTTACAGAACTGAATGGAAAACCTTTTATTCATATTCATAGTGTAGTCGCCGACAAAAACAACAATATACTTTCAGGCCACTTAATGAAAGGTGTTATAGGTGATACGGCTGAAATTACTATTATACCTTTTGCTAACACTATCACACGTCAAATTGACCCCGAGTCCGGCCTGCAAGTTATTCAGACCAAATAAATCTAAAAAGTAAAGCAGGGCATAAAGCCCTGTTTTTTTACCAAAAATCAGGAAGCTATCAATTAATAAGCAAAAGAATTAACTATGCTAACCAATATTAATACAGCGCAAATGTTAACTCGCTATAATGCCTGGGCAAATCAGTTAATTTTTGAAGCCGTTGCTAAACTCGCTCCTGAAGAAGTAACCAAAGAGCGTAAAACCTTATTTAAAAATATGACGCACACTCTCAATCATAATTATATTATTAATCTTATCTGGCAAGCGCATCTTGAAGGGCGTGAACATGGTTTTACAGCGCGCAATACCAAAGATCATCCTCCTCTCGATAAATTATGGAACATGCAACAAGCAATAGATAAATGGTATATTTCTTGGGGCAAGCAATTATCAATTGAGACACTGGATAAAGAAGTAAATTTTAAGCTTATTGGCGGCAATGAAGGCACAATGACATGTAGCGAGATTTTATTGCATATCGTCAACCATACAACATATCACCGTGGTTTTATTGCTGATATGTTCTACCAAATACCTGCTAAACCACCCACTACTGATTTACCGGTGTTTCTTCGAAATCGACCATTAGTAAAATGTGAAAAAACTGGAAAATAATATGTGGTCTAAAAATAAATTAACGGAACAATTAAAAATTGCTTATCCTATTATTCAAGGTCCGATGTCAGGTTCAAGTCCGCCGGCGTTAGTGAGTGCGGTATCTAATGCAGGTGGGCTGGGCTGTTTGGGCGCTGCGCAGATGACGCCAGAGCAGTTACGCACAGCAATAAGCGAAATTCGCGCTCAGACAAACAAACCGTTTGCAGTCAATTTATTTGCGCCTGAAAACGTAACCATGCCATCAAGCGAAATGATTTCGCGTGCAAACGAAGCGCTTAATCCATTCCGGCGTGAACTGGGTATTGCTGAATCACCCGAATTTAAGCCTGTCCAATTATCGTTTGCAGAGCAGTTAGCCGTTGTGCTGGAAGAGCAAGTGCCAATATTTAGTTTCACGTTTGGCATTTTACCTGCTCATATTATTCAGGAATTAAAAAATAATCATATTATGGTGCTAGGCACAGCAACCACCATGCAAGAAGCAAAACTATTAGAAACTTCAGGTGTAGATTTTATAATTGCTCAAGGGAGTGAAGCGGGTGGACATCGCGGCTCAGCGCCTAAGACCCAGATCGAAAATGCTTTAATTGGAAACATGGCGTTAATTCCACAAATAGCTGAACAAGTGAACACTCCCATCATTGCTGCAGGCGGCATTATGAACGGGCGAGGTATTGTAGCTGCGCTTGCGCTAGGCGCTATGGGTGTACAAATGGGTACGGCGTTTTTAACGTGTCCAGAGTCAGGCATTAACAATAAATACCGTGAAGCCTTGTTAAATTCTAATGATGAAAGTACCTGCATAACACACGCCTATACTGGCCGTTACGCGCGTGGCATTCAAAATCAATTTATTACTAATATGAAGGCACATCAGAACGATGTATTATCGTATCCACTACAAAGAGCTTTAGCACGTGATATTATGCTTGCTGCAGCAAAACAAGGAAAACCAGAATTAATGATATTATTGTCTGGCCAGGCAGCCAGCCTTTGCCGATCAGTACCCGCTAGCACATTACTTTCAGAACTAATAAAGGAAGTTGATGCGATTATTGATAAATTCCATAATTAAAAAGGCATTAAAAATTATGAATAAAGCAAAAGCGATTTATCTCAATCAATTTACATCCTATTAAAATACACTCAAATGATAAAAAGCGCTTGGCATAGCATATATCATTTTCCATACAGGCATTTATTATTCCTGGCTATTATTATGGTTTCTCTTGTCAACGCTTGCATGCCTTCGCTTGCTAATGCTGACCAAATTAAATCAACTTCAATACAGGAAAAACTGGCAACGCTTGAGATTTCCTCTGGTGGGCGGATTGGCTTGTCCGCAATCAATACGGCAAGCAATATGCACCTGCAATATCGCGCTGAAGAGCGTTTTCCAATGTGTAGCACGAATAAAGTAATGGGCGTTGCAGCCATTTTGAAAAAGAGCATGACAGATAACCTTCTTTTACAACAAAAAGTGACTTATAAAAAAGAGGATTTAATTACTTACTCGCCCATGACTAAAAAATATCTTGCTGACGGAATGACGATCGCTGAGCTATGTGCAGCAACCATGACGCTAAGTGATAATACTGCAATAAATCTTCTCATGAAAAATTTGGGTGGGCCTGAAGCTGTTACCGTTTTTGCTCGCTCCATAGGCGATAATAAATTTAACCTTAATCGCTGGGAACCCCAATTGAACTCGGCAATCCCAGGTGATTTGCGTGACACAACTACACCTGCAGCGATGGAAAAAAGTTTGCAGCGACTGGCGCTTGGCGATACTTTAGCAACACCTCAACGTACACAGTTACAAACCTGGCTGAAAAACAATACCACGGGGAATTCCCGAATCCGAGCTGGCGTACCAAAAGGCTGGATTGTCGGCGATAAAACCGGGACTGGCGACTATGGCACAACAAATGATATTGGCATCATTTGGCCACCAAAATCTTCTCCTATCGTTGTGGCAATATATTTCACACAAAATAAAAAAGATGCGGCTCCCCGCGACGATGTTATTGCGTCAGCCACGCGTATATTGATGGCTGCATTCGCAAAACTGAACTAAACAAATAGGATACAGAAGGTAACTGTATGAGCAAAAACATCGCTGTTATCGGCGCGGGTATTGCAGGACTGACGGCGGCTTATTATTTACAAAAATTTGGTTATACCGTTACAGTCTATGAAGCATCCAATCGAGTGGGTGGTAGAATGATTACCGATAAGATCAATGGTTGTTTAATCGATGCAGGTGCGCAATTTTTATCATCTGAATATACCACTCTTATCCGACTGATTCATGAATTAAATATGAGTTCTGAATTAGATGAGGCAAGCACATGGATGGGTATTGTTCGTAACAATAATATTAAGAAAATTTCAACAAATCATTCTGGGAATATTTTGATGATGAATATGCAGATAAATTTATTCTTAAAGAATTTAGCGAAATTATCCTCGAATTTTGGCTTGACTTAACTATGGATGAATTAAATAATAGGTCAATTAAAAGCATACACTGGTAAAACAACTAGATAAATAGGCAAATATGAAAACTGTGCTATTTTGTATTCCTTTAAAATTAGGATTTTTAGAACAATATCAGGCTTTTGCTGCTCAAACAGTAAAGAGAGACAAAGAATATAGTGATTTATTAATCCGTTATGATATTTATTGCGCCAAGATATGGCATAAAAATATCAGTGGGCGTGATTATATTTTTGTTTATCATGAAGTAGGGCCATATTTTGAAGAAAAGATGAAGGACTGGGATACCTCAGTTCATCCATTCGATAAATGGTTTAGAGGCAGCATCATGGCGGTTTATGACATTGAAAATGCAAGTGGAATGGAGAAACCAAATCAGCTTGTTGAATTTACTGTTAACCCTACTTGAAGAAAAAATTTAGGAATATTTTATATAATGAATACCAGTAATAAATCAATTGATTGGGGCAAAACAAGTTGGGATTATCATACTTATCGCGCCGGACCTCCTGCTAGTTTTTACCAAAAATTATTGGAATTAGGAATTGGTGAAAAAGGGCAGAAAATTTTAGACATTGGTACAGGCACAGGTATTCTAGCAAGACAATTTGCAATGCAAGGAGCAGAAGTAGCAGCTTCTGATATTTCTGTAGAACAAATTAATCTTGCCAAGGAAGCTGCTAAGCGTGAAAATTTGCAAATAACCTTTAAAGTAGCGCCGGCCGAACATACTCCATTTGATAATCAGAGTTTTGATGTAATTACTGCTAATCAATGTTGGCTATATTTTGATATGCCAAAAACTGTTGCAGAAGTGAAAAGATTGCTTAAACATGCTGGAATACTCTTAATTTCTTCATATCATTGGTTACCTCGCCAAAGTTCAATTGCAAAAAAAACAGAAGATTTAATTGTAAAATATAACCCCAATTGGCCGGAATATAACTGGGAAGGAATTATAGAACCGCAACCCATATGGGTAAAACAATATTTTCATATGAAAAATTGGTTTTGTTACGATGAAGAAATTCTTTTTACACATGAACAATGGCGTGGCCGCATTCGCGCAAGCCGGCCTATAGGGGCAACACTATCGAAGGATGAAGTACAACTATTTGATGCGGAACATGAACAAATCTTACAAAAAACAACAAAAAACGAATTTTTGATTCCTCACCGAATTTATGGACGTCTTTTAGTCCCACTCTAAAAAATATGAAACAGTAAATGCCAGAGGTATTGGAGCGCACTCAGTTACTTCCGATAATCTTTATTATCGGAAGTATTGGGCTAAGCCCAGCGCGGATTCAACTTGTATAAGTGCAACCAGCCTATTCTTTCCAATTTTGAGCTAAATAATCAATATACACTTTTATTTTTAATGGTGTTGGTTTAACGTTTGGATAATACAGTAATAGTTTGTCTATCTTACGACTACACCAATCATTGAAAATTTCTGAATTTTCATAGCCAATGGCAATATCATAATTCTTGGGCATAATATCTGATGTTTCTTTTTTAGTGGTGACATTTGTTACAATGTGTGGGTATTGCTCTAAGAACATTGCCATACTTGGATAAACAAGTTTTTGAGCCACTTCACGCATACAAACAATATTTAATGTACCACTTAAGTTACTATTTTTATCTTCAATCAGTAAGTTGCTAAGCTTATATTCATGCAATACTATTTTACATTGAGCATAATACTTCTTGCCTATATCTGTCATTGTAATCAGTCGCGGTGTTCGTATTAACAATCGAGTGTTTAACGATTTCTCCAGCATGGAAACTTTCTTGCACATCGCTGTCGGGGAGATATCAAACTGCAGTGAGGCAGCTGTAAAGCTTCCCTCTTCTACGACTGCCACAAATGCTTGCATTTGATCAAGTGTGCTCATGATTTATTCTTTTAACCGTTATCAGTTGAATCTACATCTTGACTGAACCACAATCTCCACTCTTTGACTTTACCATCCGTTAGTTTATATAAATTCATTACATCCATATTTACGTATTCATCATCAGGTGCAAAGAACGCATGTTGTTCAACCCGAAATGCAATGTGATTGCCTTCTACAATAACATCTTTTACTTCACTTTTTAAATCTCGATATTTTTTGTATACCTCAAGTACGCTCAATTTTATTTGGTGCAAGCTATAGTTTTTGGCAACCGAATGGTTACGAAATTCAAGATCTGTAGCAAAATATTGATCGATCATATGTTCGTTTCCAGCTTCGAAAGCAGTTACAAAGGAATCAAATGCAAATTTTATGGCTTCTTCATTAGTCATAATCATATCTCCTCATTTATGGAGAAAAGATTTTACTGTTAACTGTTATTTAAATCCATAGGCTAGAAGTTCAAGCCTTTTAACTTATGGTTCATCAGCAATCTCAGTTTGAGTATTACCTGCTTGATTTATTGAGTAGATCCAATATTTTTATCTTTTTTATTTCCTTCGATTAAACGAGTTAATTCTTCACAATAGACAATTTTTCCATTTTTTATCGTAAAGAATGCCATATCTTTTACTTCTAAAATAATCTTTAAATAAAGATTCATCTTAATTCCCCTTTTGCAAAATTAATATTAAACTCACCAGCGGTTGAAATCATTTGCAGATTTAGAAACAGGACTATATCAAAATTAAATGCTAAATCGACTATAGCTAATTTTCGCAAAATTAACAAGCGCTGTGCTTGCATCTCTTCCTGCTAAATTTGTTTGATAGCCAATATTTTTATTTTCTTATTACCTTTTATTAAACGCGTTAATGCTTCATAATGGCAAGTAGATTAATGATGCATTCTTGTCAACATCTGAGGATATAAAATATGAATCGATCAGCAACAAAGCACGTTATTGATGCCATGTTTTATGAAATGTGGAATCAGCAAAAAGCTGAAGTAGCGGATCAAATATTTGCAAAAAATTTTGAACTTTATTATTCCATTCATGTATTAAAAGACATTCATGAATTTAAAGCATTGTTAACACATTGGTATGCCGCCATTCCAGATTTAAAACACACCATTGATGATTATATTATCGAAGAAAATAAAGTGGTTGCCCGCTGGCATGGCGAAGGAACGCATTTAGGTGAATTTGTGGGCATTCCACCTACAAATAAATCCTTTTATTATGGTGGTATCACTATTCTTTCACTGCAAACCGATGGAAAAATCAGCAAAGCCTGGGTTTATAATGATTTTACCGATATGCTGGCAAAATTAAAGGAAGGTTGAAACGTATTTTTTTCACAATGGAATATTAACATGCCAATGATTCGATTTCGCGAATTACTGCCCCTGTATGCAGTAATTCTCTTGGGTTTTTTAGGATATGCCTTAACTATTACTTTATATATCCCCATGTTGATGGATAAAAGTTTTGTCTTATTACCAATAGAAAGCTCAACATCAGTACGTGTAATATTGTCTGGTCTATTATTAGCAATGTATCCACTCGGCCAATTTTTTGGCTCGCCTATTATAGGCAACTTATCAGATTACTATGGCCGTAAAAAAATTTTACTATTGAGTTTATTAGGATGCATAATAGGTTTTATTAGTATTGCTTTAAGTATTGAATTTCATTGTCTTAGTTTGCTTTTTATAAGTTCCTTCTTGACAGGGACATGTGAATCTAACATGGCAATCTCTCAGTCTGTTATTGCTGACAAATTTCAAGATGCCATGCTAAAAACTAAATTCATTGGTTATGCCTATTCAGCCTGTAGTTTAGGCTATGTTATAGGCCCTCTATTAGGTGGAACTGGGAGTGAATTAGGCTACAGCTGGCCTTTCTGGATTACAGCTTTAAGTGTGCTCTGTTTAATGGTTTGGATTTTGTATAGTTTCGATGATCAATATATTCCAAATAAAAAAATACCTATTAAAATCTTCAAGACTATCACAGCTATTAAATCAATATTTAATCAACCAAAATTATATAAGATTTATTGTATCAATTTTTTAATTTTCTTTTCAGTCCAAGGACTTTATCGGGTTGTACCACTTTATGTGATAGATAAATGGAGCCCATCATTACATATTTATTCACTACTTATTTCATATGTATCTTTGTTATGTGTAATCGCAAATTTATTTTTTTTGGGAAAATTGGCTCAGCGATTTCCAACTCAAAAGCTTTTAAGTGGACTGCTTTTATTGGGTGGGTTGTTTGTTATTATGATAATTTTGCCTACTCACTTTGATTGGATTTGGCTTATTTATGGTCTTGCAGTAATACCAACCGTAATGACGTTACCAACATGTACCACCTGGTTATCTCAACATATAGAATCCAGCGAACAGGGACAGGTGCTTGGTAATAACCAGGCCTTATTAGTACTAGGTGAAGCTTCCTCTGCAGCAATTGGTGGTTTGATCGCTGCGTTAACTATTGCTCTTCCCATTTTTGTGATGGGAATTATTTTGCTGATCACAGGAATTATAGTTAAAAATTTATCAAAGTAGCGCTTTATCATCGGACTTTGTATGGTCACTCATATATGGAGAGGCGGAAGCACTTCATCTTTCGAGCGTTGTATTTGAGACAAGATTATTTAAAGTCCTAATCAGTAATTGTTGTTCAGATTTTCGAATAATGCCAAAGAAGTTTTCATCAACTTTTTCAACTATTGGCACTAATTTTTCCGCTATTGCTTTTCCTTTCTTAGTTAAATGCACCGATTTAGCGCGTGTATCTTGCTGATGTTCTAAACGTTTTATATAGCTTTCAGCTACCAGCTTTTTTAATGATTTAGATACGGTCATTTTATCTAATTTTGAGTGACGTATTATTAATCCTTGCGAAATTTCCAGATTCTTACTTTCATGCCATAGTGTAATGGCTAATATTACAAATTGGGCATGAGAAATTTTATAGGGATCGAGCCTTTTTTTAATTAACCGTTGCCAGGTTATTGTGGTTTGCCATAACAATAAACCAGGACTGTCTTCAGGTGTTTTAAAACCAAATACTGAATTATTCATGGCTGCTTCGCGCTAAATTAACAAGGGCTGCCATCTCTTTAGGAACGGAATTCGCAACCTGTTTTGCTACAAGATGAACCCATAAATAGCTTAGCCATCCTGTTACTTTTATAGTATTCGTGATACGTATGCCCTCTTCTAGTTCCTCTATCTCATGAATATCATACATTTTGGCGCCAAAGAAATTAGTGCAATCTGTAAATCTCTTATATTTTTCATCATCACTTTCTATCAGTTCAGTAATCTCAATTTTAACAGCAGATGTACCTTTAGGCTTGAGAGTAAAGTGATTCCCAACAGTGAATGCACCCTCTAATTTGCAATAGTCTAAATCGTCATGCCATCTGAGATAGTTATTGACATCAGCCCATAGACGCCATACCGCTTCCACTTTTATATCTTTATAAACATTACTATATGATTGAGTCCACATATAGTCTCCCTAAATAATAAATATATATATTATATATAAGTTTACTATATGTCAAGAAAGATTTCATTAATCAAAAAATTGAATATTTAATATAGAATAACTTAATTATTATGACAGTATAATTATTTTTGTAAAATATTTTTTTATTCATTTTCCGGCCATTCAGGTTGATCACTACCTAATGGCACCACAGGTCTTTGCCAGACTAATGATGTTTCTGACATATTTAATACGGGCAGAAGATGCTCTATTCTACCAAAAGTCGTATTGGTTTCTGTCAATAAATGCTTTACTTGATCACGCGTTGGAAGCTGGCATTGCGAAAAATCAAGCGTTGTTCTGCCTAGCGATTTAAACCAATGCGCTGTTTGCGCTAATGAAACGCGGACAAGATAGCTTCCCCCTTCTATCGCGCGCCTGCGCAATGCTTCCATTGCGCCAAATGCAGATAAAAAGCCAGTAATATAGTCCAATGATTGCGCAGGTAAATGTTGTGGTTTTTTTCCGCCGCCCTGCTCATAGGCGATGCTAGTCGCCGATTGCACTAAGCTGTCATAGCCATGCCGATTCGCCCATGGACCTACATGTGAATAAGCGCTTAAACTGATATAAATAATGCCAGGCCGCAACTTTGCTAATGCTTCAGGCGATAAGCCTTTATCCGCCAATCCACCTGGTCGATAAGCTTGCGAAAAAATATCCGCTTGTTTAATTAAATGATTTAGTTTTTCCTGGTCATTATTTTTATTTAAATCAATATAGGCAGATAATTTACCAAATCCGGTATCCATCACTAAAGGCAAAATAGACGGTAAATCAGGGCTGGAAATTAGCATAACTGTTGCACCCAACTCCGCCAATGTTTTACCACAGACAGGCCCGGCAATCACACGCGTTAAATCCAGCATTTTTATGCCCGATAGAGGCTTATTTCCTGCTGGCAAAGGTTCAGGTTTGCTTTCGCCAATTTTAATGACTTCCATCAGCGGCAATGTTTGCACTGCTCGCGCTTGTGGATGAGATTGCCATTCTTCCGGCGTGCGTACTATCGCGGCACACATGCCCTGCTCGGCTAGTTTTTCTTCCAGTACATCAGCCTGCCAATGCTTTACGGCTGCCGCAACAGACTCCTTAGTATTTTCACAGTCTAATAAATTAATAACGCCCTGTTGATGATGTGGAAAATTACAATGAAATTGAATCCAACGATTATCTTGCGTTTGATAAAATCCTGAAATTAGATTCCATAAATCTTGATTCTGACCATCAATAACCTTGATATATTCATGTGAACGTTGCGCAATAGCGGCATCTCTTACATTCACTGTAATTTGCTGACGTTTTTTAGTTTTTAAATATCCTAATTCTGAGGCCATATAACCTACAGCCGCTATAGCGGCAGCGCCTGCTTCGCCGATTAAAAATGGACTGGGTAAAACTGGATCATTTCCACTGATTATTACATTATTAATATTATCAGTTGATACATTAATAGATTTTAATATTTGCGTAAAAATAGTCATATTGGTTATTATATCACTCTATGTCTAAAATTATCCTATTCAATAAGCCTTATAACGTTCTTAGCCAATTTACGGGTGAAAATCCCGCTGAAACGCTGGCTGCTTATATTCAACTTCCCCATTATTACCCAGCGGGACGTTTAGATAAAGACAGTGAAGGTTTACTA
>JBEPVU010000018.1:0-13636 GCA_041690855.1 Gammaproteobacteria bacterium
CCGTCTTCCACTGGCAGACTCGTATTTGTCCAGCTTAACTCAGCAAAATCATTAACATTAACTTCATGCTGGATAATTTTATTTTGCAGATACTTTTTGGGAGTTATATTTTCACTAATGGCTTCTGGATAAAAGATGGGATGTAGTGGGATGCTGTTTTTTTTTGCAGGAAACATATTTTACCTTTTAGAGACGTTGTTAATCATGCGTTCTAAGATAATGAATGTTTAGCGGTTAAAAAATTGTGATTTATACGGATTAAGCTCAATGAAAGTTGGCGTGTTCTAAGGGTTTTAACTGAGACAAGGCGGGATTATACGGAGTATTACTTATTTATTTTTCTGCCGAGTATAATCGTTGAAATGCTGGCAGTCCCTTATATAATAATTTCCCATACCACTGCGTTTCAAGCCGCTTATCGAAAATCACAACCGTCCCTGTATCGGTCTCTGTTCTAATTAATCGGCCTACGGCTTGAATCAGCTTAATGTTAGCTGTCGGCAATGTCATTTCCCTAAAAGGATTGCCGCCTTTTTGTATGACCCAATCAGCATAAGATTGACTAACCGGATCATCCGGCACAGCAAAAGGCAACTTAGTAATAATTAGCAGGTTACAAGCATTGCCTGGTAAATCTAATCCTTCCGCAAAAGAGGCCAACCCAACAAGAATGCTAGGCCGTTCATTGTTAATTCGCTCAAAGTGTTTGCGTAATAGCGCTGCTCTCGATTGCTGCCCTTGAATAAGTAATAATAATTGTAAATTAGCCGGTAATCCTTGTGTGACTGCCTGCATTTGTTGATGTGAGGAAAATAATACTAGCGCACCATTGCCGCCACTGGCGGGTAGAAAAGCGGGTAAAAGCGTGATTAATTCCTGCGTGTGTGCTTGAGGTTCTTTCGGGCTGGTTTTCATCGCAGGAACGATTAAAGTTCCCTGACGTTGAAAATCAAAGGGTGAATCGAGCGCCAGGCAAGTGGTAGCGGAATAATCTTTTAATCCTGTTTCAGCGAGTATTAAATCAAACGTACCTAATGAGCGTAAGGTGGCGGAAGTTAATACAGCGCCTGCAACCTGTTGCCAAAGTGCTGTGGACAATAAACGGGCTGCACTCACCGGTGAAGCGTGAATAGCATATTCAATCTGCTCTTGTTTTTTTTGCGTAGACCATTTTGCTGTAATCCACTTGGCAATGGGTGGTTCGTGAGTGTCTACTTCCCGTGCAAAAAGTGTCCAGGTTGCTGCCAGGTTGGCAACTCGCCCTATAAAAAAGCCTATGTCAATTAAAGCACGATCAAAACCGCCTTGTAGACTCTGGTTTTGTCCTTTAACTTTTTTTAATTGATTTTGTGCGGCGTAAAGTGCATTTTTCAGGGAATTAATAGCAACGACCAGCGTATGCCCCATTGACAGGAATGCTTCCGGCAATTGGCCTAGTTTAAATCTTAAAATAGCAGTCTCTGCTTTTGTGTTAGCGCCCGGATTTAATGCGGGCAGATCAGCAATTGCGCGACTGAAATCCTGTAAATAAGAGACCACTTCTTCCGCCACGCGTGAAATATCTTTAACGAGCTGATCTTCTTTCAGCAGAATAGCCGCCTTATTGGCAACGCTATCAATTTTTTCCAACCAGGCTATCGTGCCATTAATCGTATGTGAACCTGCGAATTGTTTGATCGCTTTATCCGCCAGATGATGTGCTTCATCAAAGCAGTAAAAAGTATTGGCGGGTTCTGGCAAGATAACGCCGCCGCCCATCGCAATATCAGCTAACACGAGATCGTGATTAGCGATAATTAAATCAGCGTTTTCTAAGGTATTGCGCGCCGTAAAAAAAGGGCAGCCATTAAAATCAGGACAACTTCTTTTTAAACAAGCATGGCGGTCGGTGGTAATTTTTGACCAAACAGCATCTGCTACAGGATGATTTAAACTATCTCGATCACCTGACCAGCTTCTGGTAAAAAGCGCTTTTGCCATTTGTGTGAATAGCTTTTTTTCAGTCAATGAAGCGGTAGATTCAAGTGCATCAATTTCTAATTGAGAAGGTTCTGCATCAGTTTTGATGCCAGCGAATTGTTTAAGGCGATAAGTACAGGCATATCGGCTACGTCCTTTGGCAATCGCATAAGTAATTTTCAGGCCGCCATATTTAGCGAGAAAAGGTACATCTTTATAGGCTAATTGTTCTTGTAGATTAACAGTCGCGCTGGATACTACTAGTTTTTTATTCAGGGTTTTAGCCATCACAATAGCGGGAAGTAAATAGCCTAGACTTTTGCCTATGCCAGTCGGGCCTTCAATAACGGTGATAGATTCACCTTGCTGAGACTTTGATTCATTGCCATGGTCTTCTTGAAAAGGAGTGCGCGAAAAAGCATCAAGAACCGCCGTCATCATTTTCTGCTGGCCGGGGCGGTGTTTATAGTGGGGTAAATGCGTGGCGATTTGAGATAGACATTTAGTAATAATCGATTTAGGTGATTCAGACATAGAGTAAATTACTTATTAGATTTTCAATTCTGGCACTGCTTCTGTCCCTATAATCTCAGGCTCTGCTTTATGATGTGTTCATTTTAACATTACTTCCTGAGTTTATAATAATGATTATATTCTCATCGGTGGGAGCTATTCCCGCTATAAAAGGTACAAGATAGGTATGAAACAGGTTAAAATTGTACCTATTGCAGAAATGGCTGAGGAAAAACAAGGCAGGCTACGTAATACATTGGATGAAAATGGTAATAGGTTAGTTATCAAGCCGTGGGATGACAGGACAATAGCTTATATGCTTGCTAGAAAAGAATTTCAAAACTATATAAAGAGTAAGGTTGATGAGAATTTTTCCCATAGCCCTTTCAAGGGAAAGCTTTCGGCAATGGACACCTGAAGCTTGCTTGAAAACAGCAAATGCACCTTCTTTAGTCAGGTCTTTAGCAGCGCTTTTATTAATCACCCTGGAGCATTCAATCTTCATACTTCATAACATATTATTTTTATATAAATAATTACAAATAATAATTTTAATCTAAGTCTGAATTATCCAAATTTGAACTATAATTTAGTTAGTATGCAATTAGTAGTTCTTTCAAAGAAAAGGCTAATTCAGCTAGCAAAATAATTATAGGAGGCAGATATCATGCTAGGTCAATCCGCTCATGATCCTTTCCATATAGATAATATAGAACCGCATGACGTCAGATATTTTGCAATGCTAAATAATGCCGTAGCAATATGCGGAGACAATCAATTAGAAGGTGGCACGCCTCGCGATGCTCTTGCCTATTACAATTATCTACTCAATATTCAGATACCAAATTGTCCTTCGAGTTTCAATTTAGTTGGACAAAAGAGTGTCCATTTAAAACAGCCGCAATTGAAAGCACTCACGGTGCGCATGGATAATCTAGCTAAGATGAATGCGCTTATGGAAGGACTCTTTGCAACCAACTCACTCTACACAAAAGAAGGACTAGATAAAGTAATTAGTGCTATCGATAAAAATTGCGCTGAAAATAATGTAAGCTATTTACCATCAGGCTATAGAAATAAAGATGAAGGTGGGCATTTTGCTGGGTTGAAAGCTAGGAAATTAGAAAATGGTCATTATGCTTTCTCATGCCTTAATCATGGCGATGGTATGCAATATCATCAAAAAACCTCAATAAGTGGTGATAAAGTCAAATCCTCCTATCAATCAGATGAATACGAAATTGATTTACAAAGTGAAGAAGGCCGAGAATTCTTACAAAGAATTCTCGAATTATGTTTTGATGCGCAACAAAAATCGGACAGTAAAAGAATCACCAATGTTTATTCAGCGGATGATTTGTATGGCTTACTTAAATTATATGGCAAACAATTACCTTCTCCGCCTCCAGAAAAAATGCACGAAAAGAGCGTTACACCTCAACGTACTGGAACGTGTCCTATTACGAATACGCATGCGATGGCACGGGATAGCTTAATTGATAATGATGCAGGTTTTAATCAGCGCAAACGTTATCACTTTGTTATTAAATTGCGTTCGCTCATTGCGGCATTTAATGAATATCGCAATGGTAACAGTAAGTACACAATCCCTATAATGGAATGGGCGCTCAATGAATTTTCTGTACGCTTAAATAAACAATATAGTAACATTTTAAGTGATGAGGAAATGATTTATTGTGCACAATTGCAAGCGCAAATAACAGAACGCCTGAATCGAGATAAGGAGGCTATGGTTAAAGCTAAATGTGAGCCTAAGCCATACCCTGAGCTAACGGGAACAGCACCTAAACACAATCAAAGCATTTATGATGTTTCAAAGATTACAACGGATGGCAAGAAGGAATTACCAACAGAACAAATAAAATTAGAAAACAAAATAAGTAAAAGTGAGATCAAACCAGAATATATTAAAGATCTATTAAAAATTGATGAGAAAGCTGAAAAATTTCCTTTTAAAAAAATGTATGATCTCTTTAATTTATTACCACATTGTAGTGGGCTAAATGAAGATAAGTTTTGGGATAAGGTTCCTCAAGAAGATTTAACAATAATTATTGCGAACTTGTATAAAATTATCCAGCAATTAGAAGTAAAGAGTTTCGATTCTCCACAACAGCGTGCTCGATCGTTGGCGCTTGCATTATTGGCTTATGATATTGCTGCACAACTAGCACCGCGTTGCAAAGAATTTAAGTTAGATGATAAGTTTACATTGGGATTAGACGATGTTTATTCCGAGCAATATTTTTTTACTGATCCTATTGCTTACCATACAGTGAAACGTGTTGCTAAAAACTTCGAACAGCGTGCGGAAAATAAAGAGCGTATTTTTTCAAACGCAGTTAACTACGATAGCAATAACTATGATCATACTGTTTATTACGTCATAAACGTTTTGTTGAATTATGATCAGCGTCAAGCTGTTATCAAGGAATGTAGTGACGGCAAGTCTAAGCCTAGCGATGAAGAGATATTCGAGTATTTAATGGAACATTTGGAGATGAAGGATGATAAAAAGAATCCTGTATTAGATAAAGCTGTTGTAGAACTCATTGCTATAGCAGGCACCGTACATGCACTGGGTAATTTTACAAAAAAATACGTGAAAAAAAATGATCTTTGGATTTTTGCTGAAAATCTATTCCATAGCGAGGCGCAAAGGAAATCACAGTTACAAAATTTGGAAGCTGAGGGAAAAAAGAGTTGGAGGGTCGATGAGATCGCTAAACATTTGCCAACGGTTGAGTATAGTGCTGATGAATATAAAGATTATGCGGAAAACACGATTTATCACCCGTATAGTAATTTATTAAAAATTAGGGAAAATAATTATTCGATGAATATACCTCCTTATCAGGCGAAATTATCTGGTTCAATACGATCTAACAGTACGGTTTGGAAACCAGAAAATAATCAACAATTTCTCTATGAAAAATTAAATGAAGATTTGCGCCTTATTGAATGCGCTCCCAATTTCCAAATAGTTAAGGCATGTGACTGGGCTTTAAGTAATTTGGATATGCTCAGAAATAAAGATGTCAGAGTTAGAATCAATGAACTGCTGTTTCAATACGGAAAATTAGACACGGCTTATGCTAATGAGTTAGAAAGCACCCTACTAAATATGCAGTACTTTCTTGGAGGCTTACTAAAATATTGCCAAGAAGAAGCGCTTGATGATACCAAGCTGCTCGTTTGGGCAGCTGATTTGGCCAATAATCTTCGCTATCATCTTGAAGTTGACGCAAGACTTTATAATCTTCCAATCAATCAATTTGCTTTACCTGGTTTTAAAGAATTATTACTGCATCGAATACAAAACGAGCGAGATGCTGATGTAAGATCGAGGCTCGCTAGCCAATTTATTTGTAGTTATCGTAATAATAGTCCATTCAACATAAACGATTGTTGTTTGCTTTTAACATGCCGCGTGGCTGCTAATCTGGGCAATGAAGCAAGCGTTAGTGATGAAGTCTGGCAAAATTTGAGTGCTGAAGTGATCGCAAAGATTACCAGTAAAAACAATGAAGTAACAAAAAAATTAAATGACTTATTATCATCATATAACCTCACTACCGTCAAAGAATGGAAGCTCGAAGGCTTACAATTACAAGCCATAGGCACAAATTTCTATATCGATCTCACCACCGGCTCACTACGAGAAAGGGGCGAACCAAAATTTAAAAAAGAACGTACTGAAAAAACAATAGTAGATAATAAAGAATTATTCGCTAGCTTACATTTACCACCAAAAGATAATAAATTCCAATTATTATATTCCGATGTATCATCATGGAGCGAAACTAAAATACTTAAATCTTCTGATGGTCAATGGGAGTTCACTTATTATGTTGGTGGTGGCACAGATACTAAGTTTATTATTGATAGGACTTATCAAGTATTAAATATTGAAGGTCTAAAAACAAAATTTAAACTGCTTAAGAAAGATGAGGTGAGTAAATTTTTTGATAAGAAAAACCCCTTTGAATCTGATGGCTATGCTGGCTCACATTATCAATATTGGCAATCGCTTGAAGATAATGATCTAATTTTCGGTTGTCATAAAAATGATGATGTTGCCTATAGTTACTCAAAAGACTATGACCTTATTTTAATTGCGCCTGATAGTGAAAAAGATTTCGACTTAGAAAAGTTACGAAATCTATCAAAAGCAAATAACAATAATCCTATATTGATTAAGTGTGAGGGTAAAATAAGTCTATATGGATTCTTTGAAAATTCATGGAAGCTAACGGAGTTAGATAGTAGTAATAAAGAATTTATAAAAGCAGTTAATGAGTTGACTTTCCCACCAAAAAAAACTATCAGTTTAGAATATTTGAATAAATTAGAAAAGCTAAAACAAAAAGAATTAAAAGAGAAGGGCAGCTGTGACGACTATATAGAAGATATGCTAGAAAATGAAAAAAATGCAATAGAAAAAAAACGTAATAAAATAGATGTAATAATAATTAAATCGACAAAAGATGCAATAATAAATCAAGAAATTAGTAAAAGTCACACGCCCACTAAAAACAATGTGATAACTCAGCTAACCCTAAATAAAGATGTGCCTGATAGATGGCAGCGAAGCGGAAAAGAACTGCTTAATCTTGTCAAACCGCAAACAGCTATTGAACAAGCATGGGCAAAAAGATTAGGGCCGATGTTTGGTACTTCTAATGTTCGCTGCACTGCTTCACTCAGTGCCGATAAATTAACATGGAGTATAGAAAGTATTGAACATTTAGCGCTAGGCCTGAGTTTTAAAGTCAATGAAAAGCAACAATTAATGTGTCTTGAAGAGCCCGGATATTATTTGGCAAATCAATCGAGTCTAGAAGCGCTTAACGGTATGCCAAATATTATCATTTTACAAAATGACAAAAACGAAAAGAAATATTTAGTCCCGGCCTATTCACTAAAGAAAGGTGAAAACAATAATGCGTTTATGCATGAAGATATTATTGATTTTGAAACCTTATGTAACGTTTCGCAACCCTATTATTCCTATACTTTAAACAATCAAAATGAATTAGTCACTGAATCAACCGAAGGCAATCTTTACTTAGCTATTATATATCGAAGTTTGGGAGATTTTGAACGCGCCATTAAATACTTAGAAAGTTGTAAAAAACATGAAAATATTGATACTAAAATTGGAGCTATCGCATTCCAGATACTCACACGTAAAATTAATTCACCTATAAGTGCCGCCTTTAATTTAAAACTTGCATGTTATCTTAAAGAACATCAAGCGAAATGGTCCAAAGATGAAAAAATAATTTCCCCTACCTATCCCGACAAATGGGATAAGTTTATAAATGGACAGCTTGATTTTTATAAAAAAACATTTAGTAGTTACAAAAAAGGTATCGCCATTATCCCAAGTTACGCCAGATTAACAAAACAGGAATTGGCTTTGCTACCAAAAAGCAATGCAGACCTTGGAAGCCCGCCACAACCAAGTGATCGATTAGAGCACGCATCTAAATTAGAGCAACTATTTTTAACCCAGGAAGGATACTGCGGCAGGTTTGTTGATTACAACTTAAAATGTAGTAATACCGATGACGTACCAGATAAGCTCGCCACGTTTCGACAGTACGGAAAGCAAGATTCTGCTTTTTATTATCTGTTAAAAAATTTCCGCAATCTCTTTATGGATGCTATATCAAATGATGCCAATAGGCGTAATAGTTTAAATAGAACATTATTTGCTTTACTACAAAATGACGAAAACCCTAAAGGTGAATTTTATTCCCTATTCACATTTCTGGTTATGGCTAGAGAATGCTCTCAATACTTCACCAATTTCACGCCGCCCTCTGACAATTTGGAATGTATTACCAAAGTAGGTGAAATCTTTTATCAACACGGAAACGAACTTAAAGATAAAAGATTTTATTTATTTACATATGAAGCCAACCCTTATTTACTCAATGCTGAAGCATCCTTGGCGAGCAATTTTGTACCTGAAGCTGTCGAATTTGCGATTGTAAAAATTCAACATGAACAAGAATGCAAGCATCCCCTAGCTAGCATTGTAGAGCGTTATTTTACAAAAAGTAACGAGGCAGTTGCTCAAGAAGATTTTAGACTGGAACCAGCGGGATTGCCGGATGCGACGTTACTTGAGAAAAAGTTATTCGATCGCTTTAAGGAAGGGCATGAAAAAAATAAGCATAAAATGAAAGCCGTTTATAACGTCATGTCCAACGCTATGTTACCCGATCTTAAAGATGACCTGGAACAATTAAAAAAAGCAGATAAACGCAAGTTAAAAGAACTCCACAATTCTTTACTAAAAAAAGCTAATTTACTATCCGCATTGGAGGATAACACGGCATCTCTTAGTGAAAAAGCTAAAGCTTATAATTTATTACAAGCTCGCGCGAGTGGACAAAAACATGAAATTCATATTAGTGATTTATTTACTGCATTTTTACAAAAAACCCCCTCAATTTTAACTGAGCAAAATCCTTTTCTTAAACGGGATGACGTCGAACAATTATTTGCGGAGTTAGCTGATTATGCTTTACTGCAATCACGCATAGATCAAACTAAACAAGCACTGATGGTTGTGGCTGATAAAAAAAATTTTAATGATCTTCAAAATTATCAAAAACAATTATTTGCAGGTATATTAGATAAGCCTCGTGCTTATGATATAAGAAAATATCCTGAATTTTTAATTTATGAATATGCAACCCATCGTATTTTGCGTGACGATCAAGTCGAGGTTTTAATAAATTTGATTGAATTAATTGAAAACCAATCAGGAGACATACATCAAGCTTTATTGCAATTTGCAGCCGGTGGCGGCAAAACTTCGGTATTAATTCCAATATTAGCACAGCGATTTGCAAGCAAAGGCATCTTACCTGTAATCATAAACACAACTGAATTATATAAAAGCGGCTTGGACGATATTCCTAAAAATTTACGTGATAGCTTTCAGCAAAAAATAGAAGTCATTGATCGTGAATTAGAACACAAATGGACTGAGGATGAATTAAAAAAACTACTCAAAGATTTAGAACATTGGCTAACAGAAGGCAAATGTTTATTGATTAAGGCGGTGACTTGGCATTCCATCAATATCGCCATGAAATCAGCGTATTTTGATAGAAAATTCGAAATAGCTAAGGCTGCACAAGACGTATTAGATTTTTTTAAAAATCACTCAGTCAAACTAGAAGATGAGTGCTATCTTGTCAGCGACCCTTTGCAGCAAAGTATTAAAACCGATGGTAAGCCACAAAAAATTCCTAGTGATCAAATTGATTTATTGCTGCGTTGCTATGATTATCTGATTGGCCGTGAAGCAAAAACTAGCAGTATAGAGACACTTGCTGGCATCAAATCAAATCGTAAACGCTCTATCAGGCCTGATGAATTAGACCTACTACAAAAAAAACTTGCTAAGATTATTGTAAATGAAGATATTTTTAAAACTATTCCACGTGAAGACTTTCTTAACTATCTTTTGCCTAAAGACAAAAATGATAAAACACGTCCGCTGTGGTTAGAGAATCTTCATAATAGTACAGATGAAAAAATGCAACAGATGGCAGACCTCATTGTGCTTGCGAGAGCTTTTCTCTATACACATTTACCCCATATTTTATCATTACAATATCTTAAAGATTATGGTACTTCCATTCATCAAGGAGATACGACTGTTGCACCTAAACAGGAAGGAAATAATGTGAGCTCTCACTTTGGTGATCATACCTTGGTTGCAGCATTAACCATTCAGCTTTATGAACAACGAGGATTATTACCCGAACAAGTTGATCAATTAATTGATCAACTGATTAAAGAACATAAGCAAGAACGTTTATGGAATTATGATTTTAGTAAACCAACACAAGCAGAGCAATGGTTGATGAATATCATGCCATCGCTTAAGTCTTTTAAAGAGCTGACATTAGAAACAAAAAGTATGCTTAGGCAAGATGAACTTATTTTGAAAAATACGCAAATGATAAGAAAATATTTGTATGAATTTGCTCTCCCTCAAATACAGGTATCACCTAAACGCATCACATCAACAGCGGCCGAAATGCAAGCAGGGTTCCCGCGCAGTATATTGTTCTCGGCAACGCCAAGTTTGCCAGAAATTTATCCAGCATTTCTTGAGAGATGTTTTCTTGAAGAATCATTTGAAGCTCAAGTTATTGACACACTATTACAAGAACGAAATAAAAAATGGCATGTGTTGATAAAGCCAACACAGACCCCTGCTGATTTTTTTGAGCAATTTTCACCAGAATTGCTAGCTAGAATGACGACATTAATCGATAGAGGTTCACTGCTAACTGCTTTTGAAGCCAAGGATATCATTAAGTCTTATCTTGGATTGGATAAAACTCGCATTCCTAATCCAGTCGCTGCATTTTTTTCTAAATCACAAGATAATTCTAAGCAAAAAATGAAATTAAAGTCGAAATCACCCGGTGTTAAAAAAGCTGATATTTCCGGAACTGCATTGGTTGAAGAGTTAAAGAGGCAGAAAGTCAATCCAGAATCATTTTTATTATTTTTATTTTTAGATTTAAGTAAAACAACGGGGACCGACATTAAAAGACCCTATACAGATCATGCAGGACTCACCGTAGGTAAAGAACAAACGGTAACTGAAACGATTCAAGCTGCGATGCGTGAGCGCCAGTTATTAGATGAAGATGCTCAATCCATCACATGGTTAATGTTTCAAGCTCTCTATCGTGAAATTAATCCATGTGAGCTTATATCGATTCCGTCCATATTGCCAGTAGACATAGATTTCAATACGTTGCCTATTAAATCGAATATTGCTTATGCATGTAGTGAAAACAAAATTTTCTATATTAATAAAGTAAATAAAGAATGCAAAGAGATACCCATCACAGGGCAGCAATTAAAAAAATTTAACGAAGCAATGAACCCCACAAAAGAAGGCAGAATATTAGCAGAAGATGAATTACAAGAAATTACTGAGATTACTAGCTATGCTTTACCAGAATTTTTTGACGCACGTCAAATTTTTTATTGGATGATAAAAAATGAAGCCAAAGAAATTGAAGCTAAGCTGATTAATCGTGCTTATCAAGGTATCGAGCAAGCGCTGAGTGAATTAGCATGGCAAGAGATACACAAAAATCCACAAGCCATTTCTACTTATGAAAAAGCATTAGAAGAAAAACAAGAATTATCACCTTATCTCATTTATGAACTCGCTGCCAAAAAAAATAATACTGAGCTGGTATTGCGTAAGCGCGTAGATGAATTAATTGAAAAATTCAATTTTAAAAAAGAAACTATACCGGCAGAGGTCATGTCACGAATCAACAAAATCATTCAAGAAACATCTCAATTAATTGCTGAATTGCAAGATCCACCTAAATCTCAACTGGGTATCGAAGTGCAACAAGAATTGCAAAAGGAACAGAAAGAAGAACTACAGCTGCAGCAACATACCCATGTCAAAAATACAAATGACAACACAAGTGATTTTGAGTTTGCTGTCGAAATATACACTCCCCAAGCAGATAACTTAACCACTATTTTTAATAAGAGCGGATCAGCTCAACTTTATCAACTATTACGATTGCCAGGATGCGATGATATAAAACATCCAGAATTACTTTTCTGTCCCCATCATTTCATCGTTACCCAACAGCAGAAAAGTGGTTCAGAGCTAGCGGAACTAAAGAAAATTACAAATTTGTTGGTAAGAATAATGCCCGATAACCAAATGCAATTTGTAGCATGCACTGCGGCAGGTATGGAGTATTATGCTGAGCAAATAAAGAAAAATAAGCTAACAGATAAATATCCAGCGTATACCATTATGAGTACGAATGGAGCCATTTTTCGTACTAGTAATAATGTTTCTATTACTGAGTTAGAACAATTAGTTGAGAGTGAGGACTGTCAAGAAATGCTGACCTATACTCATTTTTTGAATGGCGAAATTAGCAATCCAATTATGTTAAGTCAAATTGTCAAACAACAGGGCTGGAATAAAAATAGATATGAAAGATTAGCGAATGGAATAGCTAATGTACACGTCTCGCAACAAACAGTGTCGCTGTTAAATAATGAGATACTTGAAACTTGTTGTGGATGGAATAATAAAAAAACATCAACGACTATGACAACCAGTACACGTCGTGGCAAGGCAACTGAAGAGAAAATAAGTAAGGAAGCACAACAAATATTACGACCTGTAGATGTTTTAGAAAATTATATTGAAACCACCTTTGTACCCATCGTCAGCCCTCAACATGCACTTGGAAGTGATCTTTTAGGAATGAAGCCTGAACCAATTAGCAAAAATGCAGATGGAAAAACTTTTAATAAAGCTTTTGGGCTTTACTCCGAAAATGGGGGCAGTTTAACCGGACTTGGATTATTTTAATGTCCCTGGTGCCGGAAGGCGGAATCGAACCGCCGACCTCTTGATTACGAATATACAAGCTGAGGTTTCTGGTGGTTTCAGTATTTTTCTTAATTGCTTGATTAAATTATATATTTTAACAGTTTAGATTCTGGCGGGTTCTATCAAAAGGTGCCGGTTTTCTATGCTTTTCTTGGCATGATTACACAGGAATTACACAGAGATTTGATAAGCATGTATGGCGATGAAGCTTAGCAAGAAGTTACTAATTCGTTTGCGGATGGATTAATGAATTAGCTTATAACTATATATGCTTAACGGTTACAATCACGTTAAACCCCTAAATTGGGAGTTGAACGTGATTGTAATCGGAAATAAATTCAAGAAAGAGGCAATATAGCGATAATCTTATCTTGGACTTCTTTTGCAGCTGCAAGCATATCCCACTGTATAGCAGGTGATAATAAAGGTGTAATATCTTGTGTGAAAAATGCTGATTGCAGTTTTTCTGTTAAATTAGCTTCGAAAGTTGCACGAGAAATAAACCTTTTTTCGTTTTCCATATAGTGCTGAAATGCAGAAATAGTTTCTGCTGCATCAAAATCACTTTGTTGTAATGCCACCCAGAGATCAAATAAATCACGGCCTTTTTTGCGCTGATAAAGCGCTCGCAATTTTGTACCCATTAGTTCGTTGAATTGATAACTTACTATTTCAGCTTTACCATTAAACCAGCGTGATTTCATTTCAAGGTTT